>JAICQC010000492.1 GCA_025938055.1 Anaerolineales bacterium
GCTTTTGCCCAATGTATTTTGTGCCCATTGCAGGAGGGCGAATCCAAGTAGTGCCATACCGACTCCCGCCCAGCGCAGCCAGATGGGAAGCGCCAGGGTTGCCGAGGAAAGCCAGCCCGGCTGGACGGCATAGATCAATATCCCAACAAACCCGAGCAAGCCGAGCATGCCGGCGATCTTCGATGCTAGGCCCTCTTCGCGCTTTTCCAATGTGTCGCGCTCCTCACCATGCTTGCGGACATAGTAGCCGCGGTGCAGGGCAAACATGATAATGAGTGTAGGGAGAATGATTCGAAAAGCTGTTTCCATTGTTTTTGTTTCTAACTTTCGTTCACAAAAATTTTGCTTGTGATGCTTAATCCAAGCACGAATAATTTGCGTCCCGCTTTGATCGTCAGGTTGTGATCATACGGGGAATATTCCTTCACTTCAATATGTACTCCCGGGGTAAGCCCCAGCTCCTCCAGGTAACGCAATAGCTGCGGTTCAGACGCCTGGACGCGCTGGATGGTTGCGGTTGTGCCGGGGCGCAATGCTGAAAGAGGCATCGAATCATCGAGAGGCATTTTCAGGTCGGCAGTGGGGATGAGTTCGCCATGCGGGTCGCGGACCGGGTGCCCCATCGCTGCGGCGATACGCCGTTCGAAATCCTCCGAGATGACGTGCTCGAGGCGCTCTGCCTCTTCATGCACTTCATCCCACGAATAGCCCAGAGTCTGCACGAGCCACGCCTCCAGCAATCGGTGGTGACGGATGACCTCCAGGGCAGCTTTTTTGCCTTCATCGGTCAACGTCACGCCCTGATGTTTCTGATACTCGACCAGCGCAGGCTTGGCAGAAGCAAGTTTCTGCACCATTCCCGTCACGGAGGGCGGGCTGATGTTAAGTTTTTTCGCGATGGCGTTCGTGCTGGCACTCTCGCCATTCTCGGTCAGCTCGTAGATGTGTTTCAAGTAATCTTGAATCGAGATTGTAAGTGTTTGTTCCATTCTTTACTGATTCCAAAGCGTGGCGGTGGTGCAGGCAAAGAAAACTAGAAAGGCGATGTTGAAGCCCGCGCCTTCGGTCCAGTCGCGTACGAATTGTGGGAGGCTTCGTTTAACAAGCAACCATGCGATGGTCATCGTGACGGGGTTAATGGCAGCCATCCAGACAGGGAACGCTGTCCTGCCCGAAGCCACCAGCACGGAGAACAGGATGGATGCGATCAGAATGAAGAGAACGACCGGCGCGTATGTCATGATAAGCACCTTACGATGCCGTTCGATCATGCCTGCAATCACGGGCTGTGAGCTGTCTTCCACCTTATTCAACGCCTGAACATACTCACCCATGTAATAAAACGTCCCGTGGACGAAGGCGCCGATCACGAGCGCAACCGCGAATAAAAGCCCGGTAAGCAAGGTGAGCGATTCGTCTGCGCCGTTCAATCCCTGATACACCTGCCAGATGCCTGCTAATACGAGAGGCGTGGCAAAGACACCGAGCAGTGCGCCTGCGATCATACGGTTGGCGGGAAGCACAACCATCTTTTCGGCATCGGAAAGCAGTTTGGCAAAGGGTTTGAGTTTTGGATATTGGTCCAGCGAGGCTTTACTTGCCAGCAGGAGGACATCGCCGGCCGCGTATAACAGTGCGCCAAGAAGGGCGAGCAGCCCTGTGATACGAAAGGAAGTGAAAAGTTGTTCCATAGCAATGACCAGCCAATTACTTAATCAGAAGCCCTGTAACCCAGAGCAATAACATGCCGGTCAATACGCCGCTGAAGACCGTCATTGGCATCGACTCGCGCGCCGTGTCTTTTTGGATCAATTTAGCGATCTCATAGACCACTTCAAAGATCGCGCCGGTGCCGATCGCCAGAAACAGCACGGCAAGGAACGGGGAGGGCGTATACCCACCGATCCACGCGCCGAGGATAGCAGGGGCGCCGCCGATCAGTCCCATCAGAGCAAGGCGGCTCAGGCTGGGTCTATCGCGCAGGACGGGGGCGATGATGCCGAGCCCCTCGGTGATGTTCTGAATGATGAAACCGACGACCAGGAATGTACCCAGCGCGATCTCACCGACGTTATAGGCAGCGCCGATCGCCAGCCCTTCGCCGAGGTTGTGAAAACCGATGCCGATGGCGATCATGAGGGCGACGGCGAGACGCCGCTCCGATTCACTTCCGGTGACTTCCGTCTGGCGCCTGGAGATGGCATCGAGCAGGAGGAAGGTCGCCACCGCGCCGATGCCGATCAGGCCGATGCCTTGAAAGGTCGATGGCACCACCGCGGCCACCTCAAAAGCTTCCACGAGGGTGTCGAGCCCAAGGAAGATCAGCAAGCCCGCGGTGGCTGCCATGAGGAACGTCATTGTGCGTTTCCCCAACTGGCGCAGGGCAGGGAACCAGAAGATTCCCAAAAAGACTGGTATCACTCCAACATATAAGCCGATCAGGGTAAATCCCCAGAATGTGCGCGGGGAAGGCTGCGGGGTTTCAAATGCAACGGGGATATCTACCCCGAAAGGAACCGCATTGCTGGTAAAGATCGTGATCCCATACGCTTCGCCATACGACCAGGCGTAATTGACATGGATGGTTGCGCGCCCCAGGCGCGGAATGGTGGGGCTGGGTGATATGCTAAACGGCATCACGGCTTCATTGATGATAACCGATGCAACCGTCAATTCTTCGGGTCCGGTATTTTGAACCTGCAGCTCGATCATGTTCCGTTCCAGATGGTAACGCTCGACCGACAGGTTTTCGACCGGGACCGGAGCCTCGAGATCCAGTCCGCCACCCGTGGACAGGAAGAGTGCAATGACGCCCGCCAGGAGGATGACCGGGATGAGGAGCAGGATTAAGGTTTGAAAGGTGAAACGTTTTGTCGTGGGTTGAGAAGATGCTTGAGTCATGGGTCACCTCTACGCTAGCACTTCGAACATGCCGTTCCATCCGAGCTCGGCAAACTCGGTCACGTGAGCATGGAACATATACATGCCGGGATACTTGTAGCTGAATTCCAGAATACCGCGCTGCGCCTGCCCCTGGATAATCGTGTCGGTAAACTCGCTGGGGATGAGGCTTGTACCTGTGGGGTAGTAGTTAAAGAAATTTGCGTGCAGGTGAAACGAGTTCAGCAGGTCAAATTCCAGGATATTCACAAGGTAGATGCGTATCGTTTCGCCCACGCGGATCTGGATAGGACGGTTCTGATAATGGAACGGGATGCCATTGACCGCATAGAAATCGTTGGCGTCGTCAAAGTCGATGTCAATGCCGTTCA
>JAICQC010000611.1 GCA_025938055.1 Anaerolineales bacterium
ACTTTGGCTTGAATTCGATTCTCGAAATGCCCCCGCTGGCTAAACCTGAAGAGGAAGAGGAAAATCACGACGAGATGTTAAAGGGGTAATGGCGTCCGAGAGTGTTTTGGGATTTCATAACTCGAAAATCTCCACTCCATCGCGAGCTTTCACGCGCATCAACAAAGTGATTGGCAGCGCGGCACACTCTCACGATTCTTTTTTCTCCTGCTGAAGCATAATTGTCATCCCGATCAACCGGGAGACAACAACCGCGATGTAGGCAACGCCCGCAAACTGTTCCAGCATGACCAGCACCCGCGCCGCTGATGTGATCGGCAGGATGTCGCCGAGCCCGGTCGCGGAAAGGTTGGCGAAGCTCAGCGACAGGAGTTCGACGAAGGTTCGCGGTTCGCCCGGAAAGTTTAGTCCGGTGAAACTGCCGGGGAACCAGATCTGGCAGGCGAGATAGATGAAAGCGAATCCCCAGGCAATCAATGTGAACGTAGCCCCCGCGGCGAATAACTCATCCGTAGTTACGCGGTAATCCTCCATCATATAGGCGATCAGACTGCCTGCTCCATAGAAATACAGGATGCCTTCCAACAGCGATGACCACATCAACAGGGTCTGATTAAGATAGAACGATGACAGGAGCGACAGAACAAACGCCGGCGCAACGAGGATCCACGTAATCCAGGGCATCATTGCGCTGCGCTTGATCACCCACACAACCAGCGCCAGAATCAGCACCCCGAACGCGCCGAGCAGTGCCCGACCGCTGGGGTTCGTCTCAAACACTGCGTAAAGTACCAGGCTTACCAGTTGTGCAGCCAGCAGGAACGCCGAGGCAGGATATCGGGTGGGATTTTGCCAGCGCCGGAGTGAAGATTTACGTTTGCTCATAGTTGTATTTGTGTCTTATGGTTTTCCGAACCGGGTCGGCTTTAGCCAGGAACGACAGCACATTTCGCACGAACAGATGGGGTGCAGTATACATGGCAATGTGTTGCTGCCCCTGCATCACAACGATACGGCTGTTGGGCAGGCTGCTGTCCAGGGTCTCGGTGGCGGCGTGGAGGAAGGACGGTCTGTCACTGCCGAGCAGCAGCAAGGTTGGGGTTTGTAAATCTTTGAAGCGCTGGTCATCCAACGTGTATCCTTCTTCTGCATGCGCCTCGCGCGGCAACGCGAATAATCTCAGTTACCATGCTTATCTCGTGAGATATTAATAATCGAATTCATCTGCATTATCCAAACCATGTCTGTAGTCGCTGTGATTCGAAGGCGCGTTTCTCTTCCATATATTGAGTCGACGCCTCTGTGAGCTCCACCTCTGGCGCCGGCACCGCAAGAAAGTGTCCCTTCACCATCATTGCCTCTCCAGCCCCCACTTCGAGGTAGCAGCCGCCTTCGCCTTTGAATTTCGCTTCGGGTTGCTGCCCGGCAAATGTCGCGGCGATGCGTTCCGCGACGGTTTCACCCATCGCCTCGGCAAACACACCCGCTTTCGGCAGCGGTTTGCCGTTCGCCATCGCGATCTGCACCACATCCCCGATGGCATAGACGCTGGGAAACTGAGTCTCCAGCGTGGCAGCGTTCAC
>JAICQC010000429.1 GCA_025938055.1 Anaerolineales bacterium
ATTCCAGATTAACAGCCCCGCAGTTATGTTCAACCCGCATGATGTCAACAACAGGTTCTCCGTCTCCCCCGGTCAGGTCGTCCGCGTAGCGCGAGAATAAAGGCATCTGCGCGTCGATAAAACACTCAACATCCTTTGCATCCGGAATCGTATTGAACTTCCACATATAGATTGACATGTTACCTCTCGCGTGGCCTCAAACCACGTGAACTTGAATCGGGTCCGACTAAACAAATTCTAACACAAATATAGAACATTTGTGCTAAAATTTGCTCTGGAGGTTACCATGAAACTCGGATCTATGAAAGAGGTACTTCTAAGCAACGCGAGAAACACTTTCCTGTTCGATTGTCGGGTTGCCGGGCTGGGTGCGCATGTTTTGAATGCGTATTATGACGTCCTGGGGTTGTTCATCGATTTTACGGGGAATATTCTGGTGAAAGATCTCACACCTGACCACGTGCGTCTATATATCAACAACTTGTCTGACGGTCCCAACGAAGGGGAGGAGCATACTCGTATAGTGATCAATCATTACACCCTGATCCACGACTGGATCCGCTGGATGTACGCGCAGAAGTTCGTCACCGAGCGCAGTAGCGATAGCGTCAAGATTCCTGACCTGGCAACTCTCTTCCCATTGCGATCAAAAAAGGTTCTGCCTTTTTGTGCGTAGAGCCGAGGCCAGAAGCGTTTCGACTATGGCTTTGTGACAGAGAAAACAAAACATCCGGGAGCCCAGGTGTTTTGTTTTGCATGCGGGTACCGCATCAGCCTCTGAAAAACAGCATCTTTTTTGGAAGAACCTAGCCATATTTGTTGTGGTAAAATACCGTCCGCACGCGGGAGTCGCCAAGTGGTAAGGCGTCAGCCTTCCAAGCTGATATTCGTGGGTTCGAATCCCATCTCCCGCTCTTGATCTTCGGTGTCAGGTACCAAGTTTCAGGTGTCAGGTTTTCATGTGTCACGTGACACCGGAGCACCTGACACCTGATACCTTAATAAGGGCCCATGGCGCAGCGGTTAGCGCAGGCGACTCATAATCGCTTGGTCGTAGGTTCGAATCCTACTGGGCCCACTTTTTGGGGAGAATCTGCTGTTCAGGCATAACATCGGCATCAAACTCACTTTGTGCTCCGCGGACACCTGCAGGAAAAAGAATGAAATCGCTTACTTATTTAATGCACGGATTTGTGTTTGCCTTTGGAAGTGCAATTATTTTATATGGGGCTGTCATTAATCTAAATGTTTTGATCCATCCAGCGGACGTTATCCCTCCCACTATTTTTTCAGTCCTTGCATTTCTCTTTTTTGTCCTGGTTGCCTATTTGCTGACTCGCAGCCTGGATGCCGCAAGTTTGATCGCATCCCTGCTTATCCTGGGTTTTTTTCACCTTTGGTCTGTGTTTTTAGCAGTAATCATCATTACTCTCACCGGTCTTCTTGCAATCAAGATACTTTTTAAAAAGGTGCGAAACATCGACACGCATCTGGTATTAAATGCAATCAGCATCGCAGTGGTCGGTTATTATCTTTTTCGTTTTATAACTCTGAGCAGCGGTGGATTATGGGCTCCTATCCCTGTGACCATCCAGCCGATTGGTGGCGTGCCGGATACAATTCCGTCACAGGCAGCCAGCCCAGATATTTACTATATCATCCTGGATGGTTATGGACGCAAAGACATGCTTCGAAGCATCCACGGGTTTGACAATTCCATGTTTGTAGATGCCTTGGAACAGCGCGGTTTTGTCGTTGCATCCGACAGTCAATCCAACTATGCACGGACGCTTCTCTCTTTATCATCATCGCTGAATATGCAATATTTGGATGCTGAATCCTCAGCGCAGCGGAACTCCAATCTGTGGTGGCCCATGGAGGATGCTCTGCAGCATAGTGAAGTTCGAAGAATTCTGGAGAACCGGGGTTACAAAACGATCTTTTTTGCGAATAACACGGATTATTCTGATATCCGTGATGGGGATTTTTACGAAGCGCCCTTTCCGATCCAATTAGACACTTTCAGCCGCCTTCTTTTGTATCAAACAAATTTAGGGTTGCTGGCTGGAATTGACCAGCTGGGAATTTCAGATCTAACTTATGATACTCATCGCCGAATCATTCTTTTTGCTCTCGAGAGACTGCCAGAAGTAGCAGCGATGGAAGGTCCCAAATATGTATTTGCACATATTGTTGCTCCGCACCCTCCGCATGTGTTTGATCGTGCTGGCAACCCCGTCGACCCCCCTTACCCGTTTACGTTTTTTGTGGAAGAGCGGACAGGTTATATCGAACAATTGCAGTTCATTAACCGGGAGATTTTAGCAACGATTGACGGCATTCTTGCAAACTCTGAATCCCCTCCCATCATTATTATTCAAGGCGATCATGGTCCGGGAACAATGACCAACCATAATTCGCTGGAAAAAAGCTGTCTCTATGAACGTTTTTCCATTTTGAATGCCTACTATCTTCCGAATGTTGATAAGGCTTCTGTCCCCGTGGATCTTTCACCCGTAAATTCATTCCGTTTCCTATTCAACACGTACTTCAACGGGGAGCTTGAATTATTACCAAACCGGCAATATTTTTCAACAAGTGACCATTTTTATCAGTTTACGGATGTGACTGGTCAGACGCAGCAAGCCTGCAGCCCGAACTCTGACAGTGTGCCTTAATTTCGAATGCTATCGGGCACATAGCAATCTCTCGTGAATTCTCATTGAGAATGATACTCAATTCAAGACGATTGGTTTTCCTTAAAAATACCCGTGTGCAGGGAGCATTCTATGCTGTCCTTGCCATTTCTGTTTTTGTGTTGATACTTCTTAACCGGTCGCCAAACCTGTTGCGGCCCCTCAGCCTGTACGCGCGAACCGGTTTTAATATCGCGCTACTTCTTTCCTTTTTGCTTCTTTACGTTTCCTTTCGCCTGCAAGGCTGGGTTGGCAAAGTACTTTCCATTGCCCTGACGCTGGCCTTATTCGCTCTTGCGCTAGCCGGGTTATGGGCAACCGGACAGACGCAGTCCACTGTCCTGAACGGGATCGTCCCTCTCTATGACGCAGCGGATTACTATACCGATGCTCTGCGCCTTCTGGCAGGGGATGAACTCTCCGACTTTTCGGCACGGCGCCCTCTTTTTGCGGGCTTTCTCTCGCTCCTCCTGGCTCTAGTGGGAGGGGACCTGATGGCGGCGCTGGCGTTGCTCACGCTGGCCACGGCGATTTCCTGCTACATGGCTGCACAGGAGATCCGTGCCACCCACGGACCCGAAGTGGCTGTCTTTGTATTGATCATCTTATTCCTCTTCTATCGCCACCATAGCGGCGCTGTGATGTCTGAAAACCTGGGCGTACCGTTGGGAGCATTAGGATTTGCCTTGATGTGGCGGGGCACGGCGAATAGGAATCACATGCCATTTTGGCTGGGATTGTTCGTCACGACACTGGCGTTAAATGCCCGCGCCGGCGCGTTTTTCATACTACCTCTTCTGCTGCTTTGGGGCGGGTGGATGTTTAGAGAGGCGGGAAGCAGATTTTCCCTGCGATTTCTGCTTATGAGCTCATTTATTGTCTTTGTTGCGTTTGCAGCAAATCTGATTCTGGTCCGTGTACTGGCTTCTCCATCCGGTATCCCTTTTTCTAATTTTTCCTACACTCTCTATGGGCTCGCTTCGGGTGGAAACTCCTGGCACTACGTTCTGGAGATACACCCTGAGCTGCTTGCTTTCCCTGAGTCTGAACAGTCACAGATTGTCTATCAAATGGCATTCGACCTGATTCGGAAAGATCCCGGTTTGTTGATCAAAGGGGCGCTTTTCAACTGGTCCATGTTATTTTCTGATACGTGGTACAGCGCCTACTCATTTGTCGGGGGGGAAAGTCGAGTGTTGAGAAATATATCTCAATGGAGCATCCTCGCGCTGTGTGCGTTGGGGTTGGTCCGGTGGTTTCGCAAAATGGATGACCCGCTCACGAGCCTCGTGGGAGTTTCTGTCCTGGGCATTCTTATTTCGGTGCCCTTCCTGCCGCCGACAGATGC
>JAICQC010000529.1 GCA_025938055.1 Anaerolineales bacterium
GGAAACAGCGTCTATCGGTGTTTATCCGTGGCTGAATTGCCTTATTCGCAGTGTTAGCTCATTGACCTCATGGTTCACTCTAACGAGAGCAGAGCCATTGACGATTTCAACGTTCTGCATATCCTCTAGATCGCTGCTCCCAACCAGCAACACATTCCACGCTTTCGCCATCCCCTGGCGATTAATATTGATCATGGTCCCCTGGCGTTTGAGATCAAAGGTAGTTTCGATCTTTCCGTCTAAAGATGGAATTTCCACGCGAGCTTGCCGTCCATCCTCTAGTTGATAGACCTGCAGGGTTATGCCATCACTGTAATCGTAGTCGGGCCTGTCGGTGCGGCTGCCAACCGGGATGACGGAGTTGGGGCGAACCAGGAGCGGCAGGCTCAGGAAGTCATGGGTCTCTCGAACCCAGCGCGGACCTTCCACCACACTACCGTCCAACAGGTTCGTCCATTTCCCTTCTGGCACATAATAGTTTACAGTTCCATCGTCGCTGAACACAGGCGCGACCAAGAGCGAATCGCCGAGCATATATTGCAAATCCAAATAATCGCAGGCGGGGTCATCGGGGAACTCAAGCATCATCGCCCGTAGCACCGGCATCCCGTGTTCATGAGACTGGATCGCAGCCCGGAAGAGGTAAGGCATCAAGCTGCATTTGAGCTTTGTGAACTTCGACAGGACAGCAACTGCCTCTTCATCATAGTTCCACGGGACACGATAGGATGAACTCCCATGCAGGCGGCTGTGCGAAGACAACAAGCCAAAGGCTGACCAGCGCTTATACACATCTGCGCGGGAATTCTGTTCGAAGCCGCCGATGTCGTGGCTCCAGAACCCGAAGCCTGAGAGACCGAGCGAAAGCCCGCCGCGTAGACTCTCCGCCATCGACTCGAAGGTCGCCGTGGAATCACCACCCCAGTGAACTGGGAATTGCTGTCCGCCTGTGGTGGCGGAACGGGCAAAGACAAGTGCCTCATGTTCGCCGCGCTCTTCGCGCAGCAGATCAAAGACCGTTTTGTTATAAAGATAGCTGTAGTAATTGTGCATCTTGAACGGGTCCGAGCCGTCGTGATAGACCACGTCTGTGGGGATGCGTTCGCCAAAGTCGGTTTTGAAGGTGTCCACGCCCATCTTGAGCAGGGCGCGTAATTTCTCAGCGAACCATTTGCGCGCCCCCGGGTTTGTGAAATCCACAATGCCCATGCCTGCCTGCCACATGTCCCACTGCCAAGCATCGCCATTCGGTTTTTTGAGAAAATATCCTTGGTCCAGGGCTTCGTCGAACAGGCTCGAACGCTGGGCGATGTAGGGATTGATCCAGACACAGATGTGCAAGCCGCGGCTCTTCAATCGCTGTAGCATCCCCTCTGGGTCTGGGAAGAAGCGCGGGTCCCATTGCAGGTTTGTCCAATGGAATTCCTTCATCCAGAAGCAGTCGAAGTGGAAGACGTGAAGCGGAATATCTCGAGCCGCCATTCCATCAATAAAACTCGTGACGGTCATTTCGTCATAATCCGTTGTAAACGAAGTAGAGAGCCACAGCCCAAAGGACCAGGCAGGTGGCAGGGCAGGGCGACCTGTCAGCGCGGTGTAGCGTTCGAGGATCTCTTTCGGTGCGGGACCATAGATAACGAAGTATTCCAGCGATTCGCCCGGGACGCTGAACTGGACGCGTTCCACTTTTTCAGATGCGACTTCGAATGACACTCGCTCGGGCTGATTGACGAAGACCCCGTACCCGCGGTTGGTGAGATAAAACGGAATGTTCTTGTATGCCTGGTCACTGCTCGTCCCGCCATCTTCGTTCCACATGTCCACCACCTGCCCGTTCTTGACGAACGCGGTGAAACGCTCGCCAAGCCCGTACACGCATTCGCCTACGCCTACGTTCAATTGCTCATGGATGTAACGCCCGTCGGGCGTATCGACAAATCCCATCGCCCGCCAGCCGCTGGATGTGATGGCTTTGTTCCTCACGAAATATTCCACCAACCATTCATCTCCTTTGTGGACTCGCACGCTCAGATCGCCGGTGGTTAGCGCCGCTGCCTGTTCATCTTCTGAGATGGAAATCTGCGGAGTGGGCTGTGGGTGGATCGTAAACGAAGGTCCGCGCAGGACTGCGCCTTTATGATGCACGATCTGGACACGGATCACATTTTCCATCGGGGAGGAGTAACGTACGGTCAACAGAGGTTGATTGACGGTATGCCCGCGCTCCTGTAGGTTTCCAACCGGAGCATAGACGGTCATTGCATTTTCTGCGAGGATGATTTCATGTACCTGCGCGGCATAATGAGGCGTCGTGCCCGGGCGCATTTGCCAGTAGCCATCGGTGAATTTCATGCTGGTTTCCTTGGAAGTGGTTTGGGTTTGCCCTGTTGCGCCCTCATCCTTCACACGGATCGCGGAGCGCTGTCAGGCTGGTTTTCAGATGATACTCCATATCGTCAAATCTCTCTGCACAGGGAAACCTGCAATAGATTATGATTGTGCTGGAAAGGAGATTTATATGTCACGTCTTTCGAAAATTCTATTGGTAGTTGTGGTCGTTGTGTTCGTGCTTGCGTGTAACTTTGTTACACAGCCGATCAATGATGCGCAAAATCTGGCGCAAACGGCGCAATCGGTGGCGAGTCTGGTCCCGATTGAGACTCTCCAGGCGTTGCCTTCAGCCATTGCCTCCGTGATCCCCGAGGAGACTCTGCAAGCACTGCCTTCCGCGATTCCCTCCCTGGAAGCCCTCGCAACAGATTTCGGAAATATGTTCGACCCGCAGGGAACTCCTGCGCAGGAGTGGCGCGGCATTCCCATTATGCCTCAGGCAACCGCCGGGCAGGAATTCAGCGAAAATAGTTCCTACAGTTTCA
>JAICQC010000169.1 GCA_025938055.1 Anaerolineales bacterium
ATACTGCTCATCTGGTCCACATCGATGCTGCGCTTGGACTTGAAGATTTCCACAATCAGCGCCAGCCCCACGGCAACTTCGGCGGCTGCCACAGCGATCACAAAGAACACAAAGATCTGCCCGCTGAAACTTCGGATGACGCTGCCAAACGCCACAAATGCCAGGTTCGCCGCGTTCAGCATCAATTCAATGGACATGAAGATGATGAGAGCATTGCGCCGGGTGAGCACACCGACAACCCCAATCGTGAACAGGATTGCCGAAAGAATAATATAGTAATTGACCGGGACCATGATTAATGCACTCTCTTCTCTTTCCGCACCAGCACAATGGCGCCGATCATCGCGACCAGCAGCAAAATGGACGTGGCTTCAAAAGGCAGAAGATAATCCGTGAAAAGCGTCTCGCCTAATGCACGTAGATTCGTCATCGTGTTTACAGATACATCTGGTTGAGTCACATCTCCTATCGGACGGGCGCGCGTCAGGAAAATAAACGTTGCTTCCACCGCCAGAGCAACTGCCAGAATGCCAGCCAGCGGTTTTTGCCATGGCAGCACTTCGGGTTGCGGGAGACTCTCAGCCCCCAGCAGCATGATCACGAACAGGAACAGCACCATGATCGCGCCCGCATAGACCGTAATCTGCACCATTGCAATGAAGGGCGCGCCCAGCAACAGATAAAAGACCGCCACAGTGACGAAGTTCAACACCAGGAACAACGCCGAATAAATCGCGTTACGGCTCAACAACATGCCCAGCGCAGTTGTGATGGCAATCAGGGAGAGGATCAGGAAAAAGATGAGGTCGAGATTCATAGTTATCAGTTTAAGGTAAACAGGTAAACAAGTACACAGGTATACATGTCTACGTGTTTACTTGTATACCTAATCCTGCGGATCGTTCATCTCCGGCACTGAGCGTCTGTTGTACTTGCCGGGTTCCGTCTTTTGGGGAGTCAACATGTCAGGGGAAGCGACAGACTCCAGCAGCATATCCTTGGTATAGATGGAAGAGCGGCGGTCATAGAACGAAAGCTCGTAATTATCGCCGAGCACGATCGCCTCGGTCGGGCAGGATTCTTCACAGTAGCCGCAGAAAATACAGCGAATCATGTTGATCTCGTATGTGGAGGCGTAACGCTCCCCCGGAGAGAAGCGCTGTTCATCCGTATTCTCAGCGGCTTCCACAAAGATGGCATCTGCAGGGCAGGCTGCCGCGCAGAGCGAACAGCCAATGCAGCGTTCGAGACCGTTCTCATAGCGTCTCAGGATGTGTCGACCGCGGTATCGCGGACGAACCTCCCGCTTCTCTTCAGGATATTGATAGGTAACCGGCTTTTCAGCCATCATCTTAAGCGTGGTCCAAAGTCCACGCGCTAATTCCACTACAGGATCAAGCACGCTCATACACTTTTCTCCTCAGCTCACGGTAAACCATCACGACAGTAAAAGCACCCACCAGGACGGAGACCACGGGAATACTCCAGATCCAAAGAGGATTTTGTTCTGCCAGCAATACCCCGGCTGCTGTAATAAAGGCAATTGCCAGCGATAACGGCAGCAGGATCTTCCACCCAAAGGACATCAGGCGGTCATACCGGATGCGCGGCCAGGTGGCACGCACCCAGATCATCCCAAAAAGCAGAATCACAACTTTAACAAACAAATAGAATGGACCGAGAAGCGGAAATCGATCGACGAAGGGACCAAGGAATCCACCCAAGTACAGGGTCGCAAGAATGGCGCTAATGGCGATCATCTTTTGATACTCTGCCATGAAGAACAACGCGAACTTCATGCCCGAATACTCGCTGTGATATCCGGCTGTCAATTCCTGCTCGGCTTCAGGCATGTCGAAGGGAGCCCGGTTCACTTCCGCGAGCGTCGCAATCCAAAAGATCACGGCGCCCACAGGCTGGAGGAAAACATACCAGAGGTTCCGTTGTTCATCCACAATTTCCAGCAGGCTCATGGAGTTCGCCAGGATGATCACGGTCACGAACGAAAGACCCAACGCCAGCTCATAGGAGAGCATTTGTGCCGCAGAGCGCAGCCCGCCCAGCATGGCATACTTGTTATTCGATGACCAGCCTGCCAGCACAATACCATATACGGCGATGGAGGCAATGGACATCACGTACAGCACCCCTACATTGATATCCGCCAGGTAGAGCGTGATCTCGCGTCCAAACGCTGTGAACATGGTGCCCCAGGGAACGACAGCCACAATGATAATGGACGGGACCATAGTGATCACGGGCGCCCAGAAAAAGAGAATCTTATCCGCTTTGGCGGGTACGAGTTCCTCTTTGAAAATCAACTTGATCGCGTCGGCAATGGGCTGAAGCAGACCAAAAGGCCCGGCACGGTTCGGACCAATGCGCGTTTGAATCCGCGCCAGCGCGCGGCGTTCATACCACGTAAGGTAAGCGAAGCCTCCCAGCAGTGCAAAAATGACGATCAGAGATTTAATAAACCACTCGAGCCAGAGAGTCCAGTCCGATAACATCATTTCACCTGTGCGAGCACACTGATTTGCGCCGGGGTCGGTTCACGAATGGCAAACCCCATCTCGCGAGGCACCAGTACGATACCCGCTGCGATCGTATCATCGAATTTCACGCGGGCTTCGCCGCTCACGCCGTTGAAACTGACGTGGACCAGCTCCCCTGCTTCCACACCTGCCTCTCTGGCAGCATCCGGGTGCAGGGAGATCATGGGACCACCGATCCGGTCGCGCAGCAGGTCCGCGGACATCATCACGGTTGTGCCGCGGTCGTAAAGTTTGTTGACAGGCACAGCCAGCAATTCATTTTTCGTGGGACGAGGAGCCGTCTCTCGCTGGACCCGCGAGATTTCCACGGTTTCCCCTCGCGCCGCGGCGGCTGTGAGGTGAGCCCCCAACCCCTTTGTATTCTCGTACGTAGTGCCGCCGTAGTACATATCACCGCGCCCAACAATGGGCCACTGGGGCTTGACTTCAGAGATTTTGGCGTACGTCAAACCTGCAAACGATTGGATAGAACCAGCAAGGCGTTCAAAGACTGCCGAAACCGCTGCGCCTTCGAGATCGATTCCCATATGGCTTGCCACTTGTGCAGTGATGGCATAATCTGCCCGTGATTCCCCGGTTGGCGGCACCGCGGGATAGAAGCGCTGCACGCGTCGTTCTCCGGAGGTCAGCGTGCCTTCGCGTTCGGTAAACGTCCGAGCAGGGAGAACCACATTGGCAATTTCTGTGGTCGCTGTTCGCATCACATCCTGCACCACAACGAATTGCGCCTCTTCCAGGGCTTCTGCCAGCGCCGGGTCATCCCCAACCGGGTCCGCGCCAACGATGTAAACAGATTTTCCTCGGAGAGCCTCTGCCAGGTCAGCCGGGACCTCAAAGCCCATTTCCCAGGCGCCCTGATCGTTCGCGCGTTCCCACACACCGATCAAGCCATTGTCCGGTTTACCGACGTGCCCCGAATCCTGCAGAAGTTTGGCACAGGCGGAAGCCAGATTTGCCGTCCCTGCCACACCCAGCCCATCGCTCCCAAAGAGAATCACAACGTTCTGCGCGTTTGAAAACGCTTCGCCAGTTTTACCTTTGCTAAGGTCCTGAACGGCTTTGATCTCTTCGCCATACTTATAGCGAACAGGATATGCAGCAAAGCGATCCAGTTTGGTCTCACGCGGGTTCAACACAATCAATGTCGCGCCGCGGTCAGCGGCTTGCTTTACGCGCAGATACCAGATCGGGGCTTCTTCATATAGATCGGAAGCCACTACAACGATCGTGGTCTCTGAAGCCATCTTTCCAAAATTCGTTCCTGCGCCCACACCCACTAGAGTCGTCAGATCACCACCGCCTATGTGAGAGTAAAGGTAAGCCTTGCCACCCGCCTGATCGGCAAGGGATTTCAGATTGGACAGGTCTTCGTTGGCGAGCTTGCCAGAGGCAAGCACAACCAGATCATTCTTCAAATGATCGGCGGCGGCTTTGGTCGATTCCTCCCATGAGGGATGAGTGAATTGTCCATCTTTTTTGATCAGCGGAGTCTTCAGTCGCCTTTTGCTATCGGTGTAGTGATGCACAAAGCGTCCCTTGTCGCAGATCCAGATTTCGTTGACTTCTTCATTCTGTCGCGGCATCACACGCTTAACCACGAAATCACCACTGGCTTTGGCTTCACGGCGTGTGTTCAATGTGATGTTGCAGCCCACCGGGCATTGCGTGCAGATCGAAGCCGCAGACTCCAGCTCCCACGGGCGCGCCTCAAAGCGGAAGTCCCTTGTGGTCAATGCGCCGACGGGGCAAATGTCGGTGGTGTTGCCTGAGAAAACGGAATCAAATCCGGGCTCCGAGGAAGTTATGATCCTCATTCCGCGTGAACGGTCATCAAAGCCGAGGACCGAGTCGCCGACAATCTCATCCTGAAAGCGGATGCAGCGCGCGCACTGGATACAGCGTTCCTGGTCGAGGACGATCAGGTCGCCGAGAGGCACACGCTTCCCAAGAAGGAATTTTTCATCAAAGAGGAAGCGGCTCTTGCCGGGTCCATGCGCCATCGTCAGGTTTTGCAGCGGGCACTCGCCGCCCTTATCGCAGATCGGGCAGTCGAGCGGATGCGAGGTGAGGAGGAACTCCAGTGTGCCTCGCTGTCCATCCCGCGCCTTATCCGATTGCAGGAGAACGACCATACCGTCCTCCGCTTTATTCGTACAGGCAGTTTCGAGCTTGGGCAGGAACTGGATCTTGGGCGCGCCGTCCTCCATCACGATCTCACCCGTGGCGCGGTCTCGCATTGGGCGTCCAATCTCCACCAGGCACATCCGGCACATGCCAACTGGTTCAAGTTTTGGATGATGACAAAAGACGGGAATATCAATATCAGCCATCTTGGCGGCATCCACCAAACTGATCCCCTCTGGTACTGTGATCTGTTTTCCGTCGATTGTCAGTGTGACCTGTTTACTCATCAATACTCCAACTCAATCCTTTTCATGCTTTCCCCATCTGCCTTTCCTTGACATAAACGGGGGGAAGAGGCGAAGGGCTGACAGCATTCTGAAAGTCTTGTGGAAAACGTTCGATGCCTGAGACCACTGCCATTGTTGAGAATTCACCGAGGGCGCACAGGCACTTTCCCTGCATCTGTTTGGCAACCTTGAGCAGCAGATCCACATCACCGCTGGTTCCCTGGCCGTGATGGATTCGATCGATGATATTGGACATCCAGTAGGTGCCTTCGCGGCAGGGCGTGCACTTGCCGCACGATTCGTGCCGGAAGAAATGAACCGTCTTGTTGATGAGCCAATCCATTGAGACCGAATCATCAATGACAATCACCGAGGCTGACCCGAGGTCACTCTTAAGAGTGCGGACAGTTGCATAGTCCATGGGTGTATCGAGAACCTTTTCATCATTGACGATGATCAAAGAGGAAGAGGCGCCAGCCGGCATGATCGCTTTGACCGGCCGGGAATCCTGCACGCCGCCGCCGTGGGTGTAGATCAGCTCACGGAACGTCGTACCGAATGGCAGTTCATAATTGCCCGGCTTGCGCACACGCCCTGAGAGCGAGAAGATCTTCACACCGGCACTATCCGCCGTACCTATCGATTTATGCCAGTCCGCGCCGTTGGCAAGGATCATGGGCACGTTGGTGAAGGTTTCCACGTTATTGATAATGGTCGGCTTGCCGAACAGACCGACCGAGGGTGGGAATGGCGGGCGAACACGGGGCTGCCCGCGCTTGCCTTCGAGCGATTCCAGCAGGGCGGTTTCTTCACCGCAAATATAGGCGCCTGCACCAAGATGGGTGTAAATCCGCAGCGAATATTCAGTACCGAACAGTTTATCGCCAAGGAAACCTTCTTTTTCCAGCTCGGCGATCTTTTCATCCAGTTGCGCCCCCAGTTGCCAGAACTCTCCACGCAAATACACATATGCCACATTCGCGCCAACTGCATAGGATGCAATCGCTAAACCCTCGAGGAACTGGAACGGATTGCCTTCCATGATCTCGCGGTCCTTGAATGTGCCCGGCTCCGATTCATCTGCATTGGCAACGACATAATGCGGCCAGTTCTTGTTATCAATGAAGGACCACTTCATGCCGGTTGGGAAGCCTGCACCGCCGCGGCCGCGTAAACCCGAATTCTTGACCACGTCGATCACCTGAGCCGGAGTCATCTTGGTAACGGCATTCCTGAAGGCTTCGAGTCCACCGTTCTTTTTATAGACCCTGAAATCGGCAAGATCCGCAATATCGCGATGGCGGAGAAGAATATGACTCATGCGCCTACCTCCCTGCCCGATCGGCGCAGGACCGAAATCAATTCCATCGTCCGATCCACGGTCATATTCTCGTGATATTTGATGCCATCCGGCCCCTGGGTCTGGAACATAGGCGCCTTATTGCACGCTGCCAGGCATGTCACCGCTTCAATGGTGAGAAACCCATCCTGGGTCGTCTCGCCAACTTGGATGCCGAGACGATCACACAAGGAGTTCATAAACTCCTCTGCGCCGCGCAGAGCACAGGGCAGGTCCGTGCAGACTTGCATGCGATACCTGCCTTCCTTTCTGTCGTGATAGAGCGTGTAAAAGCCAACCAGTGCAGCGATGTCGGTTTCAGTAATCCCGACGATCTGTGCCACATCCTGCATGGCATCTTTTGTGAGGTAACCTTCCTCACGCTGTGCCAGGTATAGCAGCGGCATGACTGCCGCGCGTTTATGCTCCGGCGGGTATTTGGAAAGGATTTGTTTTACCTCATTCGGATATTTGGTCTCAAGACTCATCGGTCAATATCTCCGAGCACAATGTCGACGGCAGCCAGGATGGCAACCAGGTCCGCTACAAGGTGGCCTTTGACGATTTTCGGCAGCACCGATAAATTATCGAACGACGGAGTTCGCCAGTGACAGCGACGCGGTTTGGCGCCGCCATCCCCTGCCAGCAATACGCCCAGTTCGCCACGCGGCGACTCCACAGCCTGATACACAGAACCGTCTGGCGCCGGGAAGCCTTCCGTCCACAACTTGAAGTGATGAATCAGTGCCTCCATGCTCACGCCCAGTTCCGAGCGCGGCGGCGGGACGAATTTACGGTTGTCGCTGCGCACAGGACCCAACGGCAGTTTGTTCAGCGCCTGTTCTATGATCTTTAACGACTCGCGCATTTCTTCGATACGTACGATATAACGCGCGTAGGTATCGCACTCAGAACGAACCGGTACATTGAAGTCATACTGCTCATAACCTGTGTAAGGGCGCGCTTTGCGCAGGTCCCAATTCACGCCCGAGGCGCGCAGCATGGGACCCGTCACGCCGTTCTGAAGGGCAACGGCTGGATCAAGAATGCCAATCCCCACCAATCGGTCTAGGAAGATCGGATTCTTCGTCATCAAAGCTTCATACTCATCTACGCGTTTCGGGAAGATCTTGATAAAGTGACGAACAGCCGCTTCAAATTCCACCGGCACATCACGCCATAACCCACCCGGGCGGATGTAGGTTGTCATCATGCGCTGACCCGAGATCAACTCCTTGATGTCCAGGATCATTTCACGTTCACGAAAACAATATAGAAACACAGACATCGCTGCGAGATCAAGTCCGAAGGCAGCCAGCCAGACCAGATGCGAATTGATGCGTTCCAGCTCCGCCAGGATCACGCGGATCGATTGCGCACGCTCGGGCACGTCGAGTTCCACCAGCTTTTCCACCGCCATACAATACGCCAGATTGTTACCCAGATTGTTCATGTAATCCAGACGGTCGCTCATGACCTCGGCTTTCAGGTAGGTCTTGGCTTCCATGTTCTTTTCGATTCCGGTATGCAGGTACCCGATATCCGGAATGCAGTTGACGATGGTCTCGCCGTCGAGCTCCAGCAGCAGGCGCAACACCCCATGGGTGGAGGGATGCTGCGGACCCATGTTCAACAGCATGGTTTCGCCGGTCAGGGCGCGTTCGGAAACCAGATGTTTGAATTTCTCTACACTAACTTCTTCCAGCTGAGCCATACTTATTCCTTTGCATACGGCTTACGCAAATTTATCTCATCAAAATTGAATGTGAACTGTACTTCCTCGTAACCGAGCGGAAAATCTCTGCGAAGCGGATGTTTATCTTCCCAGCCTTCGGGTAATAAGAGAATACGAAGATCAGGATGCCCATCAGGAATGATCCCGAACATATCCCGAAGTTCGCGCTCGCGCCAGTTTGCCACTTCATAGACTCCGGTGACAGTCGGGATGTGGGGCTCGCCATCCTCGAGAGCAACTCGCAACTGCAGCGACAAGTTCCTTGCCAGGGAGGTGAGTTGGTAGATCACATGAAAACGCGGCGACGTTTGCGGCAAAAAGTCTATCGCCGTCATCGCCGAGAGTAATTCAAAATCATATTTATCGCGCAGGAGGGTCAGCGCCTCGATGAGATTTTCCACCTTCACGAACACATGTGTTTCGCCGCGGAACTCTTCAAACGTGACGCCGAACTGTTCCTGCAACGCTTGAATGATCGTTTCGAGTTTTTTATCCATATTTACTACCTCGTCACTGCGAGGGCGGTGCTAGTCCGCCCAAAGCAATCTCTTTAGTAATTTGCGTTCTTCAAGTAGCGAAGAGCGAGATTGCTCACCTGCACTGCGTGCATGCGCACACCGTCCTGGCGTACGGTGCCAGGGAGTGCCGGGGAGTGTCGTCGGGCCCCGCCCTCCTCGCAATGACGTTAAGCCTTCACCTGATCCACAAACTTTTGACCTTTCACCTTTTCGTATAATGTCACCACACCGTGGATCAATGCCTCGGGGCGCGGCGGGCAACCCGCCACATAGACATCCACAGGCACAATTTCATCCACACCCTGTACAAGAGCGTAATTATTGAACACCCCGGTGCAGGAGGCGCAATCGCCCATGGCAATGACCCACTTGGGCTCAGGCATCTGGTCATACAGAAGACGAAGGGCTGGCGCCATCTTGCGCGAAAGCCGGCCCGCAACGATCATCAGATCCGATTGGCGCGGGCTGGCACGCATCAACTCCATGCCGAAGCGACTCATATCAAAGTGTGAAGCCTGTGCCGCCATCATCTCGATGGCACAGCAAGCCAGGCCAAACAACATCGGCCACATCGCGTTCGTGCGCGACCAGTTGACGACCGTTTCCAGGCTGGTCGTTACCATACCCATATTCCCCAGTTTTTGCTCTACTCCCATTCGAGCGCTCCTTTCTTCCAGGCATATACATACCCCACCAGTAAGATCACAATAAAGATGACCATTTCGATCAACCCGAATAAGCCCAGCTGGCGAAAGACAATCGCCCAGGGCAGGAAAAAAATGACTTCGATATCAAACAGGATGAACAGCACAGCAATGAGATAAAAGCGGACGGGCATACGCCGCGTCCCCTCGCCATAGGGAACCATACCTGATTCATAAGGCATGGACTTGGCAG
>JAICQC010000387.1 GCA_025938055.1 Anaerolineales bacterium
CGCACGGCAACGCCGAGCCTGACCTACCTACGATATATAAAACAGCCGACCCATCTGGGTCGGCTGTTTTTTCTTCACGAAAAGTAATCTTGTTACACAACCTTCGTGCTCTCCACCAGGATGATGGGAGCGGGATGTTTGCCGCTATCGTTGGCACGCAGTTCACCCTGGTATTCCCTTGCGAATTGCTTCATCTCGAGCAGGGATTGGAGGAACGAGAGGGTCGATTCTGCGCCCTGGTTCTCGTTCAGGCGGTCGATGTGCAGACCGTCGCGGCAGCCGCCAGTTACCTTATCGTAAACGGGCACACCGAGCGCGTTGCGCCCAAAGTACCAATCAAATGCCTGGTTGGCATATTCGTACCACTTCAGGTCCCGGGTTGCGCGGTAGGCATCCAGGCAGGCGGACAGCAGGGAATAAACCTCCACAGGCTGCTGGTCAAAGTACGAGATCTGACCACCGCGGGGATAAAAGCCCTGGTTGCCTATGGGCATGATCCAGCCCTTCTCGGACTGCTGGATCTCCACCAGCCAGGCAAGGGACTCCAGCCCGATGGCAAGCGCCTCAGGGTCATTGCTTGCCTGGGCATAGCGCAGGAGCGCCTGCGGGAGCGCCGGGTTGCAGTAAGTGACGGCGTCTTCGAACCAGCGCCAGTTGTCCGTCCTCGTGGCGCGGTACAACTGTATCAGTCTCTGCACGAGCGTATCCTGCACTGTCAGTACCGCCCGATCCCCAGGGTAGCGCCGCAGGTAGTGCTGGATGCCCAGCAGGGAGAATGCCCAGGCACGCGGGCTCGTGAACTCCGTCACGGCTGGCAGGGCATCCTCGAAGAGCCTGCCTGCCATACCTTGCAGACCTTCGCGCCTGGATCGAGCCAGCACGGCGCCCAGCGCCCATAATGCCCGCCCGTGGCTGTCTTCCGAGCCCACGTCTTCCAGCCAGCGCCGGTCATAGTCCATGAAGTTGCGGAAGCGCTTCTCTTCCTGGTTGAAGGCGTGCCAGAGGAACGCCATGTAGCGATTGCCCAGCTCCTGCACGCGCGCCACAGACTGCCGTTCGGCGTCGTTCATGCCAATGTTCGACATCTCTTCCAACTGCACAGATACGATCAACGCCCGGGCATTATCATCCGTGGTATAGCCTTCGTTATAGTTCGGCACGCTGAACACAGCGTGCTGGTACATACCGGTGCCATCGGTCAGCCGCTCGATGTGGTCGAGCTTGAGCAGAGGAGCGGGCTCGGTCTCTTCCTGCTGGAGGTTGTTCGCGCTCATCAGATAGTGCTCGGCAAAGTGCTGGTGGCGGGCGCGGTCGAAGCTCTCACGGTAGCGCATTGCCACCTCGGGCCAGATCATATTCCTGCCGAAGAGATAGGCGCGCTTGCGGATGGCATTGCGCTCGGCTTCATCGTCCAGCAAGTAAAGCACCTGCTCGGCAATGGCTTTTGAATCCCTGAACGGGACAAGAATGCCACGACCGTCTGCCAGAAGCTCCCGGGCGTAGCGGTAGGGCGTCGAGATGACCGCCTTGCCAGCGCCAACGGTGTATGCCAGCGTGCCCGAGACTACCTGTTCGGGGTCGAGGTACGGCGTGATGTAGACGTTCGCCGCGCCGATAAACTCCTTGAGATCCTCCAGGTCCACGAACTGGTCGTAGAACATGACGTGATCTTCCAGGCCCAGCTGGCGGACGCGTTCCTGCAGGCTTGCACGGTAGGATTCGCCTTCGAATGCCACCACATGCGGATGCGTGGCGCCCAGGATCAGGTATGTCAGGTTCGGGTAGCGCTGTACCACTTCGGGCAGCGCCTCGATCACATACTCCAGCCCTTTGTTGCGCGAGAGCAGGCCAAAGGTCATTAGGACGAAGCGTCCTTCGGCGCCGATCTTATCCTTATAGAAACCGGGGTCTACGAACGGCACGTCATGGATGCCGTGAGGGATAAAGTCGATCTTGTGCTCAGGCACCCCGTAGATGTTTTGCAGGTCGTTGCGCGAGTGTTCGCTCATGACGATGATGCGGTTCGAGAGCCGCGCCACCTCGCACATGACTTCGTACTGCTCAGGGTCGGGCTTCTCAAGCACGGTGTGCAAAGTAGTCACCACCGGCGCGTTGACGTTGCGCAGAAGGGTGAGGATATTCTTGCCCCACTTGCCTCCGAAGATCCCGAACTCGTGCTGAAGGCTGATGGCGTCCACCGCCTGCTGGTTCAGGAAGTTGGCGGCGCGCTCGTAGTCGAACACATTCTTTTCCCGCAGCTCGTAGCGGACCTTCTCGGGGTAGGGATAGCCTCCCGGAATATCGTTCATGGCAAGCACCATGCTCTGAATTGCCGGAAACTGTGTTGAAAAGGAGTTGGTCAGGTCGGTGGTGAACGTGGCAATGCCACATTGGCGAGGCAGGTAATTCCCGATGAACGCAACCCGTTTCAGGTCCGGTATTAAATTGGTTTCCATACGTGTTTCTCCAAAAATAAAGTTGTTTATCTCCTGGCAGCGTTGTGGGCAGTGATGGATTTAATTAACTTGAATAAGATCTCCTGACGATAGCCATACTATGTCAGGGTACCGTGAACAGCGAAGCAAACATCTACATACGATGCAGCTGCCGTGACAAGTAGAACCTTGTGGTCCTTATGCCGATGTATCTGCTGTGTATCGGACTTACAATTTCCTTGCCGCCCCTCAAGCGCTTATTTTATCATATACTCTGCAAATGCGGGCGGATCTGCAGGCTTAGGGAGTGGCTAGAAGAATGGGCCAAGTATTTTCACCACCGAGAACACGGACTGCGCAAGCGTACAGAGTTTTTAACAAGCTTTTCTCCGTGTTCTCAGTGTACTCCGTGGTGAGGACGTTCAGTAAGCCCACGCAATTAGCCACTCTCCAAGCTTAGGGAGTGTCCAACATCGGTAACACAATCCAGGCTTACCACACCGCAGCCGAAAATTGCTCCATGGAGCAGCTTTATTCTTGTTGCAATCAGGATTGACCCCAGCCCCATGCAATCCCCGTCCATGTCCTGAGATCACTTTCTTAGAGAAGCATTAATCACCATTCACAGCCGGGAGTCGTGCTGATGCCTGCAGATTTCCCAATTCGCTTGTACATGGTTACGTTGGTAAAGGGCTCCCCCAGAATTCCATCATGGATCGCCCATGACCGAAGGCGGATGCTGTTCGCAGCCTGCGAAGATCGGAACGGGTTTGAACCGTCCAACTTTGAGCGCGGCTCGCCTCCCTCCTGAAACCCGGCGTGGATCTGCTCCATGCGGCGCTTGCCCATTTGGTAGGCAAACCCGTAGCGCTCGAAGATGACCGCGTTGTGATAATACAACGGCTCGATGTAATACATCTCGTGTCTAAGGCTGGTCACGAACTTCTCGAACGCCGTTAGGGCAGGCTTTAACATTCGCAAGCCGCGCCGCACCTGCCCGGGCGCCAGCCCGTACTCCAGCGCAGCCTGCTCGGCCTCGAGATTACGCTTGAATGTGCCGAAGCGGGTGGGAGAGCCATCTGGCATGCGGTCCACGTCGAAGCGGGGCGCGTTCGGGTCGTTGAGGATGTAGAGCAGAATATGGATCTGCCCGTTAAGCGTGTCCGAGAGATGTGCGTACAACACCGGGTCCTGAAAACCGGCTCGATGATACAGCCGCATCTCCACATCGCTCGAACCCTCCGCAAAACGGAATTGCAGTAATTCCGGGTGAGCAGTCAGGTCGGGAAGGTTGAACCGCTCGAGCAATTCCTTTGGGATGTAGCGTGCATAGATCACCCGCTTTTCACTCTCAGGGAGTCGGTTGATCCCGCCGATGGTGGATGGATTCATGGTTACTTCGCTGCGCAACTACTGGACTACCCGACTAGCGAACTCTCGACTCGCGTTCTGCGCTGCGGGCTTCGTCACGTTTGGCGATGGTGGCGCGCTTGTCGTATGCTTTCTTCCCCTTTGCCAGGGCAATCTCGATCTTGGCGCGCCCGTTTTTGAGATAGACTTTCGTGGGCACCACCGTCATCCCTTTCATGCGCACGTTATTCCATAGTTCACGGATCTGCTTTTTGTGCAGGAGTAAGCGCCGTCTGCGACGCGGTTCATGGTTGAAGCGGTTTGCCTGCTCATAAGGCGCAATGTGAGCCTCCACCAGCCAGGCTTGCTTGCCGTTGACTATATCCACATACGATTCCTGTATGCTCATTTGCCCGGCGCGGATGGACTTGATCTCGCTGCCCTGCAAGGCCAGACCCGCTTCGAACCTCTCCAGCAGAAAGTATTCAAACCCTGCCTTGCGGTTAGTCGCGAGCACTTTAACGTTTTCAGTCATGGATTCATTTTACCGCTTTTGTGCTGGTCTGATTTGACCATCCACGCGGCAGACGCAACAAGCCTCATTCCAGCACCACGATCTTTCCAGCTGTCCCATCGATCTGGATACGCTGCCCATTCTTCAGGCGGGTCGTTGCCTGGTGGACGCCAACCACCGCAGGGATACCGTATTCGCGCG
>JAICQC010000216.1 GCA_025938055.1 Anaerolineales bacterium
CTGCCCACGCCTTGCTTGAGCTCAATCCAAATGCCACAAAGGATGAAATTCGCTTTGCGCTGAAGGATACTCTTTGCCGCTGTGCAGGATACCCGGCGATTGAGAGCTCTATCCTTGCGGCAGCAGAGTCCTTGCGAACAGGCGAGCCTATTAAAAAGCCAAATGTCCCTGACTCGATTCATACACATACATCGGTGGGCCACGTGCATCTCCGCCCCGATGGGATTGAGAAGGTCAACGGCAAAGCGATTTACACAGACGATCTCGAATTCGAGGGTATGCTGTATGCCAAAGTGCGGCGTGCGATGATCCCGCATGGCATTCTGACCAAACTGGATATTTCAAAAGCAAAGGCATTGCCTGGTGTCGCAGCCGTCTTAACCGCCGAAGATATCCCGGGCGAGCGCAA
This sequence comes from Anaerolineales bacterium, assembly GCA_025938055.1. The sequence continues at coordinate 410 of JAICQC010000216.1, forward strand.
TCATGGCCTTGTCATCTATGATTGGCCCGTGATGGTTGGCATTGGAGAACGCGTCCGCTATGTGGGCGACGCGCTTGCGATCGTCGCCGCGGAAACGCAGGAAATCGCCGAGCAGGCTGCGGCGCTGATTGAGGTGGAGTTCGACCTCCAACCTGTGATCACCAATCCCGTGCAGGCGCGCGCAGAGGGAGTTCCGCAAATCCATGAAAAGGGCAATCTGCTCAAGCACATCAAGGTCCGCAAGGGTGATATGGACAGGGGCTTTGCGGAGGCGGATGTGATTTTTGAACATACATTCCACACTCCCACTACCGACCATGCCTTCCTTGAACCGGAATGCAGTATTGCTGTCCCAACACCTGATGATCGTATGGAAGTTTATGTTGGCTCGCAGATTCCCTATCAGGACCGGATGCAGGTAGCGCGCGTCCTGGGCTGGCACGAGGAACGCCTTCGCATTGTCGGGCAGTTGATGGGCGGCGGCTTCGGCGGCAAGGAAGACGTGATGGGGCAGATCCATTCGGCAATGCTGGCAAACGTCACGCAGCGCCCGGTCAAATTGTTGTTTGACCGTCACGAGAGTCTGCTTGTCCATCCCAAGCGTCATGCCACGCAGATCCGCGTCAAGATCGGTGCCAAGAAAGATGGTCGCATTGTTGCCTGTGACACGGAACTCTACGGTGACACGGGCGCGTACGCCTCGCTTGGCGAAAAGGTCATGACCCGTGCTACCACCCACTCAGCGGGTCCCTATGACATCGAGCACGTACGCGCCGACTGTTATGCCATGTACACCAACAATCCGCCGGCGGGCGCCTTCCGCGGCTTTGGCGTGACCCAGTCCGCCTTTGCGGTCGAGTCGATGATGGACATGCTCGCCGAGACATTGAACATCGAGCCCGTAGAACTGCGCCGCATGAACGCGCTGCAGGTTGGGAGCATCACCAATACCGGGCAAGACCTGCGTGAGTCGGTTGGCTTAACAGAATGCATCGATCGTGTGGATGCAGAAATGCGCAAGCAGACCCCCGATCCTTTCAAGCCGTTCGTTGACCCCGCCAACCCGAACCTGGTGCGCGCCTGGGGCTTTGCCGCGGCGTACAAGAATACCGGTCTCGGCGGCGGCGCGCCAGACAAATCCGGTGCGGAAGTGGAACTTTATGATAACGGAACGTTCGAAGTGAGAAGCTCCTCTGCCGAAATGGGGCAGGGACTCGTGACCGTCATGCGCCTGACCGTTGCCGAAGAGATGGCAGTCCTGCCTGAGCAGGTGCGGGTCCTCGTTATGGATACAGACCTGACCCCGAACGGCGGACCCACAACCGCTTCACGCCAAACCTACGTTACGGGCAACGCTTCGCGTTATGCAGCAAAAACGTTGCGCAATGCGATCACAGCGACGATGGCGGAGAAGTACGATGTGCGCCCGGAGCAGATCCGCTTTGAGAATGGCATCGTCCATGCCAATGGACATTCGATGACCTACTCCGAAGTCGCTCAGGAAATGAAAGCCATGGGACAGCATCCACGCGCTTTATATGAATACGAAGCGCCAAAGACCCAGCCTCTCGGCACGGGCGGCGACATGCACTTTGCCTTCTCCTTTGGCGTACAGGCTGCCGAAGTGGAAGTGAACAAACTGACTGGTGAAGTGCGGGTGCTGAAAGTGATCTCCGCCAACGATGTAGGCATGGCGGTCAATCCGCTTGGCTTGCAGGGGCAGGTGGAAGGCGGTGTGATGATGGGATTAGGCAACTGCCTCACCGAAGAGTTCATCATGGATAACGGGTATGTTGTTACTGATCATCTGGCGCGTTACCGTATCCCAGGCATCATGCTCACGCCGGAGATTACTTCCATTATTGTTGAGCACCCCACTGCCGAAGGCCCATACGGTGCCAAAGGCGTGGGCGAGATATGCAGTATCCCCACTACTCCCGCGATCACGAACGCTATCTACAATGCCGTGGGAGTAAGGATCGATAAGCTGCCGGTAGACCAGGAGTTGATTGCAAGGGAATTGTGGGAGCGCGAAGCATCATAAACAAACATTACTACTAGATAAAAGGACTCTCAGGTCTCAAGACTGAGAGTCCTTTTAGGTTAATACCTGAATAAAATGATTGTAGCAGAAATTCTTCATGGAAATCAAAAGGGACTCTCGAGGTTTCAAACCCGAGAGTCCCTTTCTCTATTTCGCAGCTACACGCGCTTTAGAAGGTTTCTCTTCTTTTTAGGGATGGTTGCCATCGCCAAATTTTTCTTTTGCCCACGGGTTGTTTTGCGCCGTGACTGAATTTCTTTTGACGGCTTGCTTTCAAGATAAAGCGTATCATAACTTAAGTCAACATCCCCCTGCCACTCCACCGATCCAGACATCACTCTCGCCGTTTGAAATAAGGCTAGGTTTTTTAGTTTTCTAAATACAGGTTGCTGGAGATAAGGTTTTAGGTCGAATACGCGCTTTTCGCCATTTTCGAAGGTCAGCAACAGGCAATAATCTTCCTGTGGTTTGACGGATTTTACATACGGATTCATTCTTTCTCCTATTTCAATGGGTCAATCTTAAAGACTTCTTCTCCATTGACCGCCAATTTCCAGTTGGCATTCAGTTCTTCGCGCCGAATTTCTATCCATGCTAATACAAGGCGGGTCTTGTTCTTAGGAAATTTTCCTGCGAGCAGTTTGCCATCTGTAATGCTGAAAACAGCTTTATCATTCCCATATTCCGCATGAATATGAGGAATATGATGTTACTTATTGTCCGCGTAATACATACGTACGATAATGCCATAGAACATAGAGAGAATTGGCATACCTTTTACTCCTGTTTTGATTATAACTACTTTCTACTGTAATGCGCTTTTGGATTGATATGTAAAAACGGCTCTCAAGGTTTCAAACCTGAGGGTCCTTTCTTGGATACACTCACCTTAAGCCTTAAAGGGTGTTTAGTCCCTCAGCACTCTCTTCACTGCATCAGGTACAATTGGGCGAGAAGAAGAAATCATACATGAATAAATTCGTGGGTTATCGCTGTTCGTTATGCGGAGAGCAATATTCTCCGTCGGACGTCACCTACACCTGCCCCAGGGACGGCGGAAACCTGGATGTGGTGCTGGACTACGACTCCATCAAAAGTAAATACAAGCCCGAGGACATTATCTCGCGCCATGATCCCTCGCTATGGCGGTTTTTGCCGCTCTTACCAGTAAGCGAACCAGAGGGGAGTGGGACTCCCTTACATGTTGCAGGCGGGACGCCCATTTACAATCTCCTGCGCCTCGCTAGGAAGCTTAACCTGCGAACGCTGTGGCTCAAGGATGAGTCGCGCAACCCGACAGCTTCCTTCAAGGATCGAGCCAGCGCCATTGTTGTGGCGCGTGCGCAGGAAATCGGGGCGGAGGTCGTTGTCACAGCCTCCACGGGCAATGCGGGCGCGGCGCTGGCAGGGATGTCTGCCGCGGTGGGGCAAAAGGCGATTATCTTTGCGCCAAAGTCCGCGCCCCAGGCAAAGGTGGCGCAGCTGCTGGTCTTTGGCGCACAGGTCATCCTGGTGGACGGGACGTATGATGATGCCTTCGATCTGACGATCACAGCCGCCCAGGAATTTGGATGGTACTGTCGCAACACCGGCTACAATCCCTTCACCCTGGAAGGCAAGAAGACGGCTGCCCTTGAGATCTGGGAGTGGTGGGAGCATACTCATCAGAAATGGCATGAGAAAGTGGGCGCGGATGTAGACCACGCGCCGCTGACGATTTTCGTCTCCGTAGGAGATGGCAATATCATTTCTGGTATTCACAAAGGGTTCAAGGACCTGTATCAATTGGGCTGGCTGCCGCGAATTCCGCGCATCATCGGGGTGCAGGCAGAAGGCTCCGCCGCGATTTCAAATGCCTTCCACGCAGATACGGAGATCATCACACCCGTCTCCGCCAACACGATTGCGGATAGTATTTCCGTAGACCTGCCGCGGGATGGCGTTCGCGCCGTTCGCGCGACGAAGGAAACGGGTGGCACGTACGTTAATGTATCAGACCAGGAGATTCTCAACGCCATTGCTGAGCTTGGCAGGGTGGGCGTCTTTGCGGAACCCGCCGGTGCAGCCGCCTATGCGGGTCTGGTCAAGGCAGCCGGCTCAGGCGTAGTGGGAGGCGAAGATCCGATCCTGGTGTTAAATACAGGGAGCGGATTGAAAGATGTGCGCGCTGCGATGCAGTCCATCCCATCTGCTCCGATTATTGACCCTACGCTGGAGGCACTCAAGCGTTTGCTATGATGAGAGAGAACTGGAGTTTGCCGTTTCGCTATGTGATCGGGATCGTAAGCTTGGTCCTGTTCATTGTGTTTCTCATTTATGCGCGGGATGCAGTGACAAACCTGGCGATCGCAGCGTTTGTCGCCTATCTCATTAATCCGGCGGTTGTCTACCTTACGACCCAGACCCGCATGGAGCGTGTAGCTGCGGTAAACCTCGTTTATTTTTCCGCAGTCATTTTGTTGATCGGGCTGCCCGCCACTCTGCTGCCGATCTTTGCGGACGAGGCGGAGATCATCGTGGAGGACCTGCTTGGTCTCTCTACCCAGCTTAGCCAAATGCTGTCGAATCCCATACGGATCGGCAGGCTGGTTTTCCATTTGGAGGAGTGGGGTCAAAGCCTGTTTCAGGTGCAAAACGCGGTTCTCTCGCCTCTTCCTGAACAAGCCTTCCAATTACTTGAAACGACCTCCGTCGGTGTGTTGTGGTTCCTGGTGATTTTGGTGAGCGTGCACCTGTTCCTGTCGCAGTGGCCGCGCATGCGGGACTGGCTGATCGATCTTGCGCCACCCCCGTACCGGCCTGAAATCCAGGAGCTGTACAATCGCATCAGAAGGGTGTGGCTGGCGTATCTGCGCGGTCAGATCGTTTTGATGCTAATTGTTGGCGTGGTCTTTACGGTCGCCTGGCTCATCCTGGGGATTCCCGGTGCGCTGGCGCTGGGTGTGGCTGCCGGGCTTTTCACTCTGATCCCGGATGTCGGTCCGTTTTTGGCAATGGTCCTGGCGGCAGGGGTGGCGCTCCTCGAAGGATCCACCTGGATCCCGCTTTCCAATTTTTGGGTCACAGGCATCGTCATTATCGTTTACCTGGTGTTGATCAATCTAAAGAACTTCTTCCTGCGTCCCTACATTATGGGACGCAGCGTGCACATGAATGAAGCGCTGGTTTTTATTGCGATCATCATCGCCACGATCCTGCAGGGAATTCTCGGCGCGCTGCTGGTCGTCCCGGTGCTGGCATCTGTGGTGGTGATCGGCGGGTATATCCAGCGACGTGTGCTTGGGCTGCCTCCCTTTGAAGATGATGGCAGCAGACAATTTCTCGCTCCGCTGCAAGCCCATGCACCACGCCGCCGGTGGAGTAGAAAGGAACGACGCGAACGCCTTGCGAAGGGGCAGGCGCCTGAGGCGTCCGAGCCCGCCCCGGTGCTTCTTAATGATCCCCCTCCTTCATCTGAGGAAATTCCTCTTCAAGAGAAACCCCAAGAATGACAATCACCTACTCCATCGTTGCACCGATCTACAATGAGCTGGAAAACCTTCCGGAGCTATATCGCCGCGTCAAAGATGTGATGGACTCGACAGGTGAACCCTGGGAATTACTGCTTGTCGATGATGGTTCCACCGATGGGTCTACAGACTTGATCTGTGAACTTGGACGGGAGGATGCGCGCGTCCGCCCCGTTATTTTTGCCCGCAACTTCGGGCACCAGATTGCCATTACCGCTGGCTGGGATTATGCGCGCGGCGATGCGGTCGTGATTATCGACGCCGACCTGCAGGACCCGCCGGAAGTCATTCTCGAGATGGCGAAGAAGTGGAAGGAAGGCTACGAGGTTGTGTACGCCGTGCGCGCTGAGCGTGAGGGGGAATCCTGGTTCAAGCTGTGGACCGCGTCCTTGTTCTATCGCCTGATCTATCGCATAACGGATGTGAAGATTCCCCTCGACACGGGCGATTTCCGTTTGATGGACCGCAGCGTAGTGGACGTGCTCAAGCAGATGCGCGAACGGCACCGCTTCCCACGCGGAATGTCTGCCTGGGTGGGATTCAAACAGATCGGCGTCGAATATAAGCGTGCGGCGCGCGTCGCGGGCGAGACGAAATATCCGTTTCGAAAAATGTTCCGCCTGGCGCTAAACGCCATTACCAGTTTTTCGTATTTCCCACTGCAGGTTGCCACCTTCTTCGGGTTCGCCTCGGCAGGGATTGCCATCCTTGCGATTGTCCCTGTCGTCTATCTGCGTATCACAGGTTCCCAGGCATTCTTCGGTCAAGCCACAACCCTGATTGCCGTCCTCTTTTTGGGTGGCGTGCAATTGATCTCACTGGGTATTCTGGGTGAATACATTGGTCGCCTGTATGATGAAGCCAAAGGCAGACCGTTGTATATCGTGCGTGAAGCCCCAAAAGATCAGGCTGGCTGATATTCGCCAGGATGCAGGTTCTTTTGCAAGTTGTTACTTCAGCTCTTTGCTCAAATAAAATACCAGGCTGTCATCGACGGTAATTCCTTCACCATACTCGATGTGATGTCCTCGATAATGCAAGCCGCGACCATCAGGGACGTAGCCCCTCAACACGTATAACCTTTGCGCTGCGCCATAGTCAGGAGTCATCCCCACGCCGATTCCTGCGGCGGAACGTATCATTGCGATTTCATCTTCTGCCTTATCCATGAGTTGTGTGCCGATTCCGCGCCGGCGGAATTGTGGCAGCACATTGAAATCCACGATTTCAGGAATACCTTGTTTCTGAAATGGCTCATAGCCAGATTCCCAGCAAATGGTCAGGTATCCAGCGAAGATTTCTCCCACAAAGGCTGCATATACATCACGAGCTTTGGCTTCCCGTTCCTTCAAATACTGTTCGTATTGTGACGTCGGCTTATTCCAGCCCAATTGCTGAAAGGCTGCTGCGATTTGTGGGATGTCACCGGCTTTGAGCAGCCGAATGAACGGTTTCAATTTTTGCACGTATTTCCCATTAAGATTCAAGTACGTAACAGCCTGCGTTCGTCGGGTGATCTTCCACGAGCATGCCCCCTTTCACGTTACGTATCAGCCACAGGATTAACCAGTCTCCGCCCGCGGCAGAGGTATGGAACAGGCTGAACCAGAAGAGATCGCCACTGCCCCATAGTAGACATAGAATGTAGGCAAGGATGCCCAGAATGAATCCTGGCATGAATGTTGCTAGCCGATAGGCGCTTACTTCCACAGGCTCTCTCAGGTGTGCATAGGGTGTGAATGTTTTCCATTGAAACCCGAACTTGACCGCGGAAAAGGATTTGCGTCCAAAGAGCAGCCAACTGACTCCATGGATAAGCTCGTGAATCACCACTCCCAGCAGGAGCACAA
>JAICQC010000517.1 GCA_025938055.1 Anaerolineales bacterium
TGCTTAGGATATCTTCAGTAAAAATCTCACGGAAGGAAAGCGTCCCCGTGACCGAGTAGAGATAGACAATGCCGAGCAGCATAAACACATCGCCGATGCGGGTGGTCATGAACGCCTTGACGGCCGCATCGCGCGCCGAAGCTTTCGCGTACCAGAAGCCGATCAGGAGATAAGAGCATAAGCCCATGATCTCCCAACCTACGAACAGTGTCAGCAGGTTGTCGGAAAGCACCAGCACGAACATGCCGAAGGCGAACAGCCCGATGAAGGCGAAGAAGCGCGAGTACAGCGGCTCGACCGAAGGCACGGTATGCTGATGCCCATTCTCTTCCACCGTCACGCCGTGAGGGGGCAGACCCTTGTGGTCATGATCGCCTTTGGGCTGACCGAAGTTGTGATAGCCAACGCTGTAGAGGAAGATCATCAACACGGTCCATGCCACGAAAAAAAGCACCGCTGCCGTGAGCGGATCCACCAGCACACCGACCCTGAGTGTGGTCGTCCCGGTCGGGATCCAGGGCACGGATGATTCAAATGGATGCTCGCCCAGGTGTTCCACGCCCAGGGCGCGCACAAAGACGATCATACTGCCCAGCCACGAAAGGAACGCCGCGCCAACCGCGATGGTATGGCTCAATGCCTTGCTCCGATTCGTGAAGAGAACGATCAAAAAGAATGCCAGGGCGGGAGGCAGTGGGATCAGCCACAGCAAGGTTTCAGTCGTCATATATTGTCCCTACCACTTCATCATGTTGATGTCGTCTGCCACGACCGTGTTGCGGCGGCGATAGACGGAGATCACCAGCGCTAACCCTACAGCCACTTCAGCAGCTGCCACCGCGAAGACGATGATGGCAAACACCTGCCCCGCCATCTGGGTCACATCCCCGTAGCGCCAGAAGGCTGCCAGGTTGATGTTCACGGCGTTCAGCATCAATTCAATGCCAAGCAGGATCGCTACCGCGTTGCGCCGCGAGAGCACGCCAAACAACCCGATGCTAAAGAGCAATGCCGCGAAAATGAGATACCATGAAAGGGGAACCATGTCGTCTCCTATTTCCGATTGGATGCTACATAGACCGCGCCCACCAGCGCCGCCACCAGCAGCACAGAGGCAACCTCGAATGGCAGGACGAAGGCGTCCGGCGAGATCAGCGCGTTCCCCAGCTCGGAGATCGCGTCGAAGTCTGCAGGGTACTGCGCGGCGGTCGTCGATAAACCATCCCAGCCCTGCAGCAGGAAGAGCAACCCGAGGAAGACCAGCACGGAGAGCAGCGCGCCCAGCCACCAGTTCCGGTTCATCTGAGGACCCTGATCACGTATATCCTTACGGGTGAGCATGACCGCGAAAATGAACAGGATGGCGATCGCGCCGATGTACACAACAACCTGAACCACCGCCAGGAAAGAGGCATTCAACAGGGCAAAGGTTACTGCTACACCGAAGAGGGTGGATACCAGCCAAAACGCGGCATGTACCATGTTACGCGTCGTCACGACCATCAAGCCGGAGCCGAGCGTAAAGAGCGCTACAAGAAGGAAGATGATTTGTTCACCGGTCATAATTACTCTACCTTCGCCCTGAGCGGAAGGTCTCGCAATTTGAGACCTGTAGTCGAAGGGCGCTTCAACTGCACTGCGTTCCGCTCAGCGCGATGGAATGTTATTGGTGTACCTCAACAATTCGCTTCACCCCCTCCACCCGCTCGCGTTCCTTGCGGCTGTATGAACGCGCGATCTCCAGCGCAATCCAGCCGACGACGACGTTCGAAAGGAACATGACGGAAACATAAAGCCAGGTTGGAGTCTCCGCAAGCAGCGCATTCATCAGCGCCACCACCATCAAGAGGACGAACGCCAGCGGCGTGAGGAACTTCCAGTTGAATCCCAGCATGTGATCGATGCGAATACGCATCAGGGTGTATTTGACCCACATGATGATCCAGTAACCGACGAAGGCTTTAAAGAGGATCACTGCAACCGCCAGGAACGCGCTGACCTGCTCCAGCCCAAGGAAACGATATCCACCAAAGAACAGGATCGCCCAGAAGCCGCCGAAGGTGAAGGCGTGCAGGAGCTCACCTGCGTAGAACATGCCGAACTTCATCCCGGAGTATTCCGTGTTGTAACCAGCCACCAGCTCAGACTCGCCTTCTGCCATGTCGAACGGCGCGCGCCCCAGTTCGGCGATCGCCGCGATGAGAAAGATCAGCGCAGCCAGCGGTGCCAGCCACACGAACCAGACATCCTGTGCTTCGGTGATGGCATTGAAGCCCATGGACTGCGCAAAGATCGTAGGGATCAGCAGCATGGTGAGCATGGGGATTTCAAAGGCAACCATCACCGCCACCTGGCGGAACGCGCCGATCAGCGCGAACTTGTTATTCGATGCCCAGCCCGCCATGATGATGGACAGCGTGCCAATCGCACCCGCGGCGATGATATACAATGCCCCGATATTCAGATCCACACCGATGATCCGTGGCGCCAGCGGCACCACCGCCCACAGGATCAACACCGACATCATCGAAAGTAGAGGAGCAATGTTATAGACCACCTTGTCCGCGCCGTCCGGAGTGATGTCTTCCTTGATCAGCAGCTTGATAATATCGGCGAACGGCTGAATAAGTCCGAACGGACCGACGCGGTTCGGGCCGATACGGTCCTGGAAGCGCGAGACCACCTTACGCTCCACCCAGACCAGGAAGATATCCAGCACCATCAACAGACTGATCAACAGCAGAACGCCGAGAAAGCCAATTAATATCTGCGCGGCAAGCTCGGGCATTCCCCAACCTGTGAAAATGCCCATCAACCAGTCTGCGGCTACTTTAAGAGGATCATGCCAAAAACTCATGCATTTCTCCTGTTTGGAATCAGGCAGCTCACTGGCCCGGTGAGCCGTCCTGGACTCCAAATGGTGGCAAACAAAAGGCTGAATGGACACTTCCAATCAGCCTCTTTTTTCGTGAGTGTATAGGGACTACGCCCACTCCAGCATTCCTTTGCGCCA
>JAICQC010000116.1 GCA_025938055.1 Anaerolineales bacterium
ACTTTATCCTGACCGAGTTTGCCAAGATACTCCGTGCGGTTCTTCACGCCATACACCCACTCTTGCAGCCAGGCTTCGGTTTGTGCGATTTCGCGGGAGGCTTCATCCCACGATAAATAGAACTCATTGTCGCGGTCATAATATCCCTGCGCGTAGCTTGGGTGACACGCAAACGGCACATGGCACACCGCGCTGACGACAATGCCGGGGATCATCGTACGGTTCGGGTCGGAACGGATGATCGATTCATCCACGATCTCCTCCGCAGTGAGGATGACTTTCTTCGCTGCGAAGGCGGCTTCCTTTTGCTCGCCGATGATGCCCCAGAGATGAGCATTGCCGCTGGCATCCGCACGCTGCACATGGACAATCGCCACATCCGGGTTCAGGGCGGGCACAACGATCACATCCTTGCCGCCGAATGGATCAGCGATTCGTTTGATGTTCGGATTTACTTTTTCCAGATCTGCCGCGCCAGTCTGGTTCATCGGCAGGAATGGCAGACCCGAAGCGCCTGCCTGTAAGCGCGTGATCATCCCAAAGTGAGAATACTCCTCCCAGGCGAGTTTGCCCTGCTCAATGGCAGAGCGGACAACGCGCAGTGATCCCACGCCGGGGTTTCCCATATAGGAGAAAATTACTTTTTTCGCACAGCCTGCTGCCACCATCTGGTCATAGATCAGGTCCGGCGTAGCGCGGGCGAGTATAAGATCCTTCTTCCCCTGGCGGATGATCTCGTGCCCGGCGGCAAAGGGGATGAGGTGCGTGAATCCTGCCGCGTAAAGGACATCACCATCGTTCACATAGGTTGCAATGGCGTCTTCGAGAGGAACGAGTTTTGTCATTACTTCTTTCCCTGGTCACGTTTTGATTTTGGTATCAGCCTTCTGATAAGGCTAAATCTCCCACTCGGTGTGACAGTTCTTTTGAATTGACCGCGAAAAATAAAGCCCAGGACCAGCAGGACAACGCTCCCGCAAAAGTACTCGATCGTCACCTGCTGGGCGGCTTCAGAGAGTAGAAAGAATACCAGCAATCCGATGCCCACCAACATAAAGAAGGTGCCAATGCGGTGGAGAACTTCCTTGCGATTAAATCCTTGAGGGGAACTCATAACTTCTTATCCAGACCTGTCAGGTCTTTTATTAACTGGGTTTTCTTGCCGAAAATAATATCCTGCGGAACGGATAAAAGACAGGTGTCGCAGGCAACGCAGCGCGCATCTTTGTGCGCAGGACATCTACAAATTTTTCTTTATACTCGCCCAATCTCTCAAAATAGGGGACCAACGCGGTGCCTGAAATCCATTCTACCACCGCGTCTGAGCCTTCCAAAACGTGGGGATACACTTTTTCAAGAACGATAATGTTCTCTGCTCCACATTTGAAAAACAGGCTCGCATACTCGTCGATGGACAGGACCGGCGCATAACGTTGAAAGCCTTTCAAGATGGTCTTGAACGGTTCTTCACTTGCCGTCTCGCGATAAACTTGATGGGAGATATGGTTATGGTTGGACGGCACTTGTACGGCGATCTGCCCGCCCGGAGCCAGTCTCTGAAAGAGATAAGGAATCAACTCTGCATGGTTCTCGGACCAATGCAGCGCGGCATTGCTGACGATCAGGTCCCACTCGCCCGTCAGTTGGGCTTGATCACCCTGTTCAAAGCGCAGGTTCGGACTCGCATACGCGGCGGCTCTTTCTAACATTTGTGAGGAAGAGTCCGTTCCAGTCACATCGCTGTCTGGCAGGGCGTTCGCCAGTTGAAGCGTCAACTCGCCGGTACCGCATCCCAGATCCACGACCTTGAGATTTGGGCGAATCTCCACCAGCGCCAGCAGATCAAAGAAGGGCGCGGAGCGTTCGGCTTGAAATTTATGATAGAGCTTTGGATCCCAGGGCATGGTCAAATATTGTCATTGCGATGAGCGTGGCAACGACATCTAAAAATGACCCTTCCCCTCAGCGGGGAAGGGTCTAATGGTTACTTACGTACTTTCTTCACGACCTTTTTGACGGCTTTTTTGACAGCCTTCTTTACAGAACCACTTTTGGATGCGGCTTTGCCATTTGCCTTGGCGGGTCTGACGCGCGTGCGAATCTGCTCATGCATATAGAGCTGCACATAGTAATACCCGCCGCCGTTCTTGCCGCTGGCTCCGGAGCCTTTCCATCCGCCGAAGGGTTGGAAGCCGGGCCACGCGCCGGTCGTTGCGCCCTGCGGACGGTTGGCATACGTCACACCGGCTTCGATATGATCGAAGAACCATTCCACTTCCTTGCCCGAGCCGTAGAAACCAGCGGTGAGACCATAGTTGACATTGTTGGCGATCTTCATCGCCTCCTCGAGATTGCTGACCTTGCCGATCGTTGTGATCGGCAGGAACATCTCATACTGCCACAGGCGATGGTCGTAGGGCAGGTCGGTGACGAAGGTCGGTTCGCAGTAATAACCTTTGTCAAAGATGCCGCCGGTCTTCACATGACCGCCCGTCAGGAAGTTGCCGCCCGCCTGGTCGATCTCCTCAGTGAAGTTCTTGAAATCGTTGTAGGAATTCTGGTTGATGACCGGACCCCAATACGTATTGCGTTCTGTGGGGTCGCCAATCGAGAGGCTTTCGGTCTTGGCTTTCAGCTTGAGGAGTAGATCGTCGTAAACCGGTTCCTCTACAAGCACTCGTGAGGCTGCCGAACATTTCTGTCCCTGCAAGCCGAACGCCGAACGGACAATGCCGGTCGCTGCGTCTTCGAGGTTGGCGTTGCGTGAGACGATCGCGGGGTTCTTCCCGCCGAGCTCGAGAATCACCGGGCGGATGTAATTGCGCTTTGCGAAGTCGCGGTACATCCTCATACCCACATCAAACGAACCGGTGAAGGTCACCCCGTCAATGTCCGGGTTGTCGACGAGCGCCTGTCCCATCATGGAGCCGGGACCGGTGACGAAGTTCACAACGCCGTCTGGGAAACCGGCGTCGCGCAGACATTCAGCGTAGAGCCGGACGATCCAGGCGGTATCTGTTGCCGGCTTGATCACGACTGTATTCCCTGCCACGAGCGCTGCACCCGTGGGACCGCCCGTCAGCGCGAAGGGGAAGTTGAACGGACTGACGATCAGCCAGACGCCGTACGGGCGCAATACGGAAACATTTGTGGAGTCATATCCAACCAGCGGATCTTTGCCCATCGGCTTGATGAAACCGTCGTTCTCCTCCATCATCTGTGCGGAATAATACATAAGGTCGGCAGTCTCCTGCACGTCGCCCAATGATTCCATGCGGTTCTTGCCGACCTCCAGCGCCATTGCCGCGCCAAGCTCGAAAATGCGCTTCTCGATGATCGAACACGCCTTGCGCACCAATTGGACACGCTTCTTCCACGGCGTCCGGCTCCAGTCGGGGAACGCCTTGCGAGCCGCCTCGATCGCCATGTTCGCCTGCGCCGCATTGCCTTTCTGCATGACTGCCAGCACCCAGTCGGTATTCACGGGCGAGCGATCTTCGTATTTGTCATTGGCAAAGACATCCCTGCCATCGATGATCATCCCGTATTCCCTGCCCAGGTTGGTCTTGAGTTTTGCAACAGCCTTATCAAAGCCCTTGTGGAGCTCTTCAGGGGGATTGAACATCGTGGCATATGTCAGTTTGAAATCAGCCATACAGCCTCCTTAATTTAGTTGGATAGTTTGGTAGTCTTGTAGTTGATTAGATCATCTATAGTCAAGGGGTTGGATAGAGAAGGACTAAATAACTATCCAACCAGGTAACTAATGAACTGAATACAGTATAGCGTAGGATTTCACGAACGTCAAAGAGCGCTGTCGATGCTTCACCTGACGTGTTTTTGTTAATCTTCACGTAAGGATTTCATGCTATAACTTTTCATATAGATATGAAAAAAATGCGCTTCTTGTATGTGCTCATTCTGCTCGCCATGATATTGGCGGCATGTGCTCCTGCCACGACGGCCACCAATTCTCCAGCCCCAGCTACGGAACCTCCGACTGCCGTCTTGCCGGCCCGGACCGCCGCGCCCACCCTGGAATCTGCTACAGAACCAGTTGTAACCGAAGAAGCGACCGTTCTTCCCGTTGCCACCTCACGCGGACCCGATCTGCACGCCACCGACCCCACAACCGTCAGCCTGGCGTCCGGCGGGCTGCAGTTCGTCGAATTTTTCCGTTTTACCTGAAGTACCTGCCGCGCCATGGCGCCCATGGTTCATGGGCTTGAAGCAAAATATTTTGGCAGGATACAATTTGCCTATCTGGATGCCGACGACCCGCTAACCCACGATTTTCAGCGTACCCTCGGTTTTTACTACCAGCCCGAAGTGTACCTGCTCGATGCAGATGGCAATGTATTGAAGAAATGGGTGGGGTTTGTCACTCAGGAAGAGTTTGAGTCGGTCTTTGCCCAGTATTTGCAATAACCAGAAATAGACTGCTTCATTTCTTGCCGCGTGCAGGCAGTGGATCGTGGGGGTTTTCGTTTGCCTTGCCCCGAGAAGCCAGCCGTTTTGGTGCAATCAGCTCCCGGGCGGTCTCAATATGAAAAGTCAGATCCTGATCGCTGATGCGATTCAGCTCAATCCCGACCCAACCACGCGTTCCTACATACGGTGGTTTGAAGTACGTTCCAGAGTCACTCTCGATGAGCGCCGTCTGAAGCCCAGGGGGGACGGGCAGCCAAACTGCAATATGTCCATCGTTGTGATGGTTATTCGCGAACATCACAAAGACTTTTTTGTTAACAAAGAACGTAGGCTCTCCGTGCGACAGCTTCTCTGTTGTTTCAGGGAGTGCGGTACAAATGCGTCGCACACGCTCCAGTTGTTTTTCACTCATGGTGCATTTCCTTTTACAGATATAGTATAGCACTGCCGGGCGGCGCGGCTGTGCCGTAAAATGCCAAACATGTTATATAATTTGCCCGACCTCAGCATAACAGGAAACCCCGATGCCCGATTCCCCTTTAGTCATTGAAAACCTATCCTTTCAATACCGCACTCGTCCCGAACCCGCCATAGAAAATATTTCATTTGAATTGAAACCAGGGGAAATGCTCCTGATCGCAGGCTCCAGCGGATGCGGCAAGACCACACTGGCGCGCTGCATCAATGGATTGATCCCGCGTTCGTACCGCGGCAAACGTGAAGGCAAAGTGCTGCTTCACGGAAAAGATGTCGCGGAAATGCAGATCGCCGATATGGCGCAGATCGTAGGGACATTACTGCAGGACCCTGAACGCCAGATCGTTGCCAGCAATGTCTATAACGAAGTTGCGTTTGGACCGGAGAACCTGGGCTTGCCGCGCGCCGAGATCGTCGCACGCGTCGAGCAAGCCATGCAGCGCCTGAAGATCGAGCATATCCGTGACCGTGAAACCTTCAACCTTTCAGGCGGTGAAAAGCAGAAAGTGGCGCTCGCGGGTCTGCTGGCGATGAACCCGTCGATCTTGCTGCTCGATGAACCACTCGCCTCGCTCGACCCCGCCTCCGCGTACGAGGCGTTGGATGTGTTCCGCAGCCTGGCAAACGAGGGCAAGACGGTGGTGTTGATCGAGCACCGCGTGGAGGATGCCATCGCAGCGCAGCCGGACCGGCTCCTATACATGGAAGCCGGGCAGGTCAAGTATCTGGGTTCGATCAAGGATCTGCCGGTGGAGATCAATCACCGCGAGGTCAAGCTCCCGGCGGAGTGGGTGGTCAAGCGGGTTCAGCAGATGGGAGAAAAGGTCCGCAAAGTGGAACCGCTGCCGGATGTCGAACGCGGTGAACCCCTTGTTCTGTTTGAAAATGTAGATTTCCGTTATAACGATGAATCCCCCTGGATTCTGCAAAATGTCAATCTTGAGGTCCATCGCGGCGACCTGATCGGGGTGCTAGGACCGAACGGCGCCGGAAAGTCGACACTGGTCAAGCATGCCATCGGTTTGCTCAAGCCGACCCGCGGGCGTGTCCTGATTCAGGGGCAGGACACACGCAGCATGAGTGTGGCGCAGATCGCACGCGTGCTCGGTTATGTGTTCCAAAGCCCCACACACATGCTCTACGCACCGACCGTACAGGAAGAGCTGGAGTTTGGTCCCAGAAACCTGGACTTCGAAAAGGACGTGATGCAAAAGGCGGTGAGTGGAAGTATTTCCACGGTGAACCTGAATGGACTGGAGGAATACCCTCCGCTGGGGCTCTCGTTTGGGCAGCAAAAGCGTACGACCATCGCTGCAGTGCTTGCGATGCAGTCGAAGATCATGATCATGGATGAACCGACCGCGGGACAGGACTATGCCAACTACACTCACTTCATGGACGCCATGTGCCACCCGGCTGCGGATGGGTCGCAATCTTTGGTGGCGGCAAATTTCGCGGCGACGATCTTTATCACCCATGACCTGGACCTGGCAGTGACCTATGCGAACCGCGTCCTCCTTGTTGGAGATAAGCATATCGTTGCCGATGGTCCGCCCGAGGAAGTTCTCAAGGATTTCGAGCTGTTGACTCGTTACCGCGTTCGCCCGACTTCGCTTCTGCGTCTCAACCTGGAGATGCTGCCGCGTACGAAACGGTTTCTCACGGCTGAGGCGCTGGCGGCATATGCATAATTTTCCCCTGAAACTGTAACCGTGTTACAGGGTTATCAAGAATGGGTCAGCTCGTATCCAATCTTTGAAAAGGAGAGAAGAAATGAACGATAAATCAACTTGGGAGTTCGGTACACGCCAGGTCGTCTACGGCGCGATTGGTGCCGCACTCTACGGGGTATTCTCATGGGCGACGAACATCTTCCCGCTCCCTGCAGCGGGGAATGTCACCTTCCGCCCGGCAGTTGCCGTATTGATCTTCTTCGGCGCTGCATACGGACCGTGGGTCGGCTTACTGGCCGGACTGATCGGTAACACGCTTGGCGACATGCTGACAGGCTGGGGTGTGTACTGGAACTGGAGTGTTGGCAACGGCTTGATGGGCATGGTGGCTGGTCTGGTGATGGCAGCGATCAACGACTTCCGCGCCCGCGCCGACATTATCAAGGCGGTTGGCTGGGGAACGCTGGGCATCATTGTCGGGATGTTGTTTGCCTCGCTCACCGAAATGTTCGTGGGCGGTATAGACTTGAGCACGGCGCTCGTCGGGTACTTCGTCCCGGCTTTCCTGGGCAACTTCATTGTGACCATCATCCTTGTGCCTATCCTGATGATCGCCTTTGCCGCGGTCGCGGCTCGCAGAGGCCGCTGACAAATGCTCGTCACCTGGAAGTACCGTCCGCGCAATACATTCATCCAGCGCCTGGACCCACGCACCCGCTTTATCTTTCTGGCGTGCATTGTTGCTGCATTGACCATTCCCGAGATATGGGACTACCGCATTATCTATGTACTCTTTCTGCTTTCGCTGACCCTTTATTTGATGGCACGGATCGAGTGGAAGGATGTGCGGCGGGCGTGGTTTTACATCATCATCCTGGTGTTCTTCATCGTTGGCTTGAATGCAGTGCTCTCGGGGCGCGGCGGTCCTTCCTCGGTGACGGATGTTCCTTCCCCCGTTGTCTTTATGGTGGGATGGATACCTGTTACAGTTTCGAAGCTTTGGTTTTCACTCAATCAGATTCCCCGCATGCTCACTATGGCGCTCCTTGCCATCCCGCTGCCCTATACGCTCGACCCGAACATCTACGGAACGGCGTTCCGGCGGATGGGCGTCTCGGACAAAGTATCCTTCACCATGGACCTTGCGTTCCGCTTCCTGCCGACCTTTGCGCGTGACCTGACCGTTACCATGGACGCGCAGCGCGCCCGCGGCTACGAGATGGATAAGTTGAAAGGCGGTGTTGTAGCGCGTATCAAGCGGCTGGCGCCGCTCGTCATCCCGGTGGTCATGCAGTCCACGGTGACGGGCGAGGAAGTGATCGACGCCATGGACCTGCGCGCCTTTGGGACGAAGCCGCGCACGTGGCTGAAGGAGCTGCACTATGCCCCGCGTGACTACTTTATGATCGGGCTGGGCGTGGCGATCTTTCTCACCTGTTGTATTCTGAAGTGGGGGCTCGGCATCGGCGACTACTTTGTGCCGGAATTCTTTACCCGGCTTTTTACCGGTTGAGTATTCCCTTTCAAGCAAAAAGGCGGCTTGTTCAACAAGCCGCCTTTTATTTTCTGTTAGTGGCGTTCACCCGGAAAGATCTCGCCTGCTTCGACCGCCACATCCAAATGGTTCTCCTGCGGCGGGAAGGTGCAGGTGGCAAACTCTGTGAACGCGCAGGGGGGGCTGTATGCTTTGTTGAAATCGACAAACACCTTGCCGTCCTCGTGCGCGTCGGTATAGTGATAACGCCCCGAGGGATAGGTATGCTCGCTGTTGGTCGGATCCATGAACTGGATGAAGAGCCGCCTGTCTGGCAGTTCCTCGACGATCAGTTCATGTTTTTTTCCATTCAACTCAAAAGAGACAAAGCCCTGCATGGGCTCATCCAGGATGGCGCCAAGGATATCGGGCATCTTCACCACTTTTGGTGTTGCATAACGGATATAGGTGGCAGGAACGCGAAACTCTTCTTTTACAGGATACCACTCCCGGCTCGGGAAGGTGCGGCGTTCCTCCCTGGCGTTGTCCCAAACGCGGATGCCCACGCCCTTGGAGCGGCGGACGACAACCATCCGCATCTCACTGAACGTGATAAAGCTGGGCACATCCTCCTGGTCTGCATCCAGCAGGGCGGAGGTCGCCTCCACACCGTTGACCTCTACAGGCAGGTCTGCCTCCACGTTCAGTGTGACATTGTTGCCATCGAAATCAAACGTACCCAGCCTCGCAGGCGCACTTTTAGGCAGGCGGATGTCGCTTTCAGGGTCGGAGCCAATGATGTTGACGCCCCTGCGCAGCCAGAACAAACCCGCCAGTGCGAGCCAGCCATTTTCGCGGGGCAGGTTGTTGTCCACCTCCTGACGCCACTTGAGAACGCTGTTTTGATATTCCTCGTTTGCCATGTTGTGATTATACCTAAAGGACCGTATTGAGAATTTACAGTTTTGTTATAAATCCGCTCAGCGCGGATCAACCTCGATAGATCTCCCCAGCCTCCACGCGGAAGGGCAGGGTGTTCTGCTGCGGTGCAAAGATGCAGGTGGCGTATTCGGTGAAGGCGCACGGCGGACTGTATGCGTAGTTGAAATCCAGGACAAATTTGCCGTCTTGCAGCGGCTCAGAGTAATAATAGCGGCTGGGCGGGTAGGTCTCCTTGCTGCTGGTCTGATCTCTGAACTTGATGAACAGCTTGTTGTTTTCGACTTCGGTCGTATCCAGCTTGTACGTCTTGCCTTCAAAATGGAACGTTACATACCCATCCATGCGGTCTTCGACGGTCTCGCCGAAGGTGTCTGGCTGTTCGGTGATCTTCGGTTCGGGATAGCGCGTATAGCGTGCCTTCAGGCGGAAGTGCTTGTTGGGCGGAAACCATCGCCGCAGAGGCAGGGTCAGGCGGTAGCGTCTCTGGTTATCCCAGATGCGCAAGGCATATTTCCCGGCGTGTTCGTGCAACATGATGGAGATCTCGTTCCAGGTGATGTAGCTGGGCTTGGCATCCTTATTGGATTTGAGAACCGTCTTTTGGACGGGCTTGCCATTGACCTGCACCCGCACTCCCGCTGCCACCTGCAGGCGGGCGGTCTTCCCGTGTAGCTCGACGATGCCCAGAAATGTGGGTGCGCGTTCCGGGAGGGTGACCTCACACATGGGGTTCGAGCCGACCAGGTTCCTGCCCTGCTTCAGCCAGCTCAAGCCTGCCAGCGCCAGCCAGCCATTCTCCTTGACAAGGTCGTCCTGCTTTCGGGCGCGCCAGCGAAGGATCTGCTCTTCGTACTCGTCCACACTGCCGCCCGCTAGGGACGACGTGCTACGCTTGTCCCCAGGACTGCTTCGCTTGTTGGTTGCCATACCATTAATTATAAGCGAAACAGACCTGCCGTTCTCTGGGAGGTCTGTTTGGTTCTGGAGTAACATGCTACGCAACCGTCGGCACACCCAGGTACCAGATCACACCGATCACCAGAGTAATTATGGCGAGCAATGAGAACAACGAACGCATGTTGCTTTCCTCTTTGCCCAGGGATGCCCAGGCGGCAAATGCCAGCCCGAGCGCCATGATCAGCATCACGAGTTGAAGCTCGTCGCCTCGGGTATTCCATTGACCTGCAATGGTAGAGTCGTTGTCGAAGTCGTCCCAGTATTCGTATGCCGGGGCATACATGCTGTCGTAATACTCTTCACTGAACGGGTTCTCAGGGTCGGCTGCGATGGAGTTCTGGAGCGCTTCTGAATAGCTGCTCTGGTAATACTCTTCATGGACCGGGTCGCTGGTCGTGTACCAGCCGTCGTACATGCTGTAGTCATAGACGATGAACTGGTTGGCGCTGAGATATTCGGCGTTGCCATCGTTCAGGTGCTGCATGGCAAGGAGTTCATGCTCACTCTGCTTTGAGTCTGCCACGGAACCCTGCCAGCTGGCGAAGGCGGTAAAGATACTCAGCAGAGCGATCAGCGTGCCGAGTAGGATTTCATTTCCAAGAAAACGTAATGACTTCATAAAATCTCTCCTGAATGGGGTGTGTTGTTTGCCCGATTATAGTGTGCGTTCCCTGAAATGGACTTTCCAAAAGTGCAAGATATAGGAGGCTGCAATAAAGCAGGCTTTCAACCCGTCTTTATCATGATAGTCTCTGATCTCATTTTTGGTTGCACGTCGTTCACTAATAATACGAAACAATTGCCCCACGACCGGGCGTGCATCTGATCGTGGGGCAATTACCAATTACCGATTTACCAATTACTAGTCACGCTGCAAGCGTGACCTACTCCTCCAGCGTGCTCACGTCTCCCTCAGGCAAGCCCTGGGCTCTTGCCTTCAACACGCGGCGCATGATCTTGCCGGAGCGCGTCTTGGGAAGCTTATCAAGGAACTTGACCTCCTCCGGGCGGGCGATGGGTCCCATGTGCGTGGCGACGTGCTGGCGCAGCTCTTCTGCTAATTCTGGCGAAGGTGAGATGCCTGCCCGCAGAAGCACAAAGGTGTGGATGCCCTGTCCCTTCACTTCATGTGGCAAGCCGATCGCCGCGGCTTCGGCAACCGCCGGGTGACTGACCAGCGCCGACTCCACTTCTG
>JAICQC010000336.1 GCA_025938055.1 Anaerolineales bacterium
AGGTGATATAAAAACCACCCAGCACGGCAGCCATCACGACGGGTTGAATCGGCCAGGCGAAAGTTGTTTCGGTATCGGCTGGAGACCATCCGATTGCCAGCACAGCGCCCACGCCGAAAAGAACTTCCACTGCCAGCCAGATGCGCAAAGGCAGTGCAATCGGTGTTCCTGAGGATGTCATAGCGTAGCCATCCTGCTCTTTTGTGACTGATACATGGCAAACCCAACAGCCAGGAAGCCGAGAACGCCCAATGCTAAGTGAAAAGGATGGTCAAAGGGTTGGAGTCTTAGCATGGTGGCGTGCCCCGTAATCATCCCAAAGACTGCCAGTCCAAAATAAAAAGTTCCAAAAAGTAATGCGAACCAAAAGGCGCCGCGCTGCCCGCCCCGGAACAAGATCGCCAGTGCGATGACTCCGGTCAGGATGTGGAGAATAGAGTGCGGTGGAATCATCTGCGTGACCGCCAGGAGGGCTGGAAATGCCTCATCCAACGAAGGGAATAAGCGAAACGCCAGCGTGCTCGTCCCTTGCAGCAACAGGAAGATGCCGCTAAATGCAGTGTAAAGACGGGTTGGATCTTTCATAGGGTCGATCTACCTTCACGAATGGTACGTATGGTTAAGAGTCCGAGCATAATGGTTGCAAGTAAAAAGCCTCCGAACCATAGCAAGGTGGATACGTTAATTGCAGCGAACGTCTGGCGATGGATAAATGAAGCCAGCAGCACACCAAGGGCGAACACAAATGTTGCCGTAACAACGACTCGGATCTCCCCCCATGTTTGCTGGCGGCTGAGCATCAAACTGCTTAAGCCATAGGCAAGAAACGGTGCTGAATAGAGTTGTGCCAGGAGCCGCGTGATATTCCACGGCCAAACCGCTGCCATGGATTCGGGGAACAGCAAAAGAGCCAGTGCAAGGATCGTCACAATTGCACCCTGTATTGCAAGATATGTTCGAACCCACGCGGGGAGGTTGCTGCCCGGAGTATTCTCGCGCAAATTGCGATCGTTCCATATCAGCCACAATGCAATCAATGGGTAGATAATGTATGCCCCAAACCAAATCCAGACTTGCGTTCGGGTGTAATCAAATTCACTCAGGTAAAAAAGCGACACAATGAATAACATGCCTGTCCAAATCGGGATGACACATACCATGACGCGTACTTCGCTATAATATTGAGACAGGATTCCGCCGATCATGAAAGCGGTGCCGGATAGATACATGGCTCCCAGGAACCGGGCATGGAGCGGCGGCACGAGCCAGGGGATCGCTTTATCTACCTGGCCCGGAATGAAGTAACCCCATATACCGACCCACAAGGCTAACAAGCCAACGGCAGCAAAGTAAATTTTTTGGCCGCGCGTAACGGTATTCATCACTTTACCTCCATATAGAAGACATATGGAATATATCAGGACAATACCCGGCAGACAACTCACTTAAGTTAGCTCCTTCCTCTAACTTAAGAGGGAGTAGACGGCAGCAACGACCCATGCTGTAGCACTATCTGGCAGCTGCCGCGTTGGATCAATCGCCCCATACGGATCTTTCAAAACACGCAGGGATTGTGTTTGGTGTAAGCTTGTCTGCTACATTTTTTACTGCATCACTCTCTTGTAACAGCCGTTAGATTCATCGTGAGCAGGACTCCAGGTTTCGGCAACTCGGCTACTCCGATCACGGTTCGCGCGGGGCGGTGGTCCCCCATCATGTCAACGTATGCGCGGTTCATTTCTTCGAAATCCTGCATATCCTTCAAAAAGACATTTACATGAATAATGTGATTTAGATCTGAATTGACAGAGTGCAGCATGGTTTGCAATGACTCAAGGATCTGTTTTGCCTGGGAGTACACGTCGGGTCCTGCGAGCTTGCCGGTTGCCGGGTTTACACCCGCCGTTCCGCCAATGCTGATAAACGTGCCGACCTTTGCGATGTGATTGTAGGGTCCAATGGGCGTGGGTGTGTTTGCCGGTGTAAAGGTCTCTACTTTGCTTGTCATAGCAATTCTCCAGAGATGAATAAGTTATATTTATTATGTAGTTGTACTATGTAGCAATGAAGTCTTCTATTTTACTTTCTTATCTTCCTGCTTTGTTTGCTCCATGTGCTCGGGCTCCAGTTCCTCCGCGCTTCTGTTTAAACGGATAAATACACCCCAGGCTGTCATCAATGCCGCAGCGGTTAGCCCGATGCCCGCGACATACGGCAACTGTTCTGGCGCCTCATGGCTCAGGCGAAACACCAGTACCAGGGTCTCGATCGAAAGCGCCACAACCAGGACAACCATAAAACGGGAAAGGAAACGACGCGCGCGCGTAGGACCGCTGATATGCGCGTCGCGCTGAACCTCTTCTTCCAGGATGGTCTGACTCAGTTCGAGGGCTGCAACGGCAATGGTGAGCAGGGCAATGCTTTCCAGGATCGCGTTCAAGCGTTCCTGGATGGATAGCTCTGTTCCAGGCTGGATGCCCTGCCACAGTTGAGCCAGCGCAAAGAATATGATCGCCACTGCGCAGACGATGAATACCAGGCTGATCACAAAGTGACCAATCGGAAAGATTTTGCTGACGAATTGCATAAACAATCCTTTCTACGCCGAGTCCTATTGATACCACTTGTTCGGCAGCGGTGTGCGTTGATCTATAGTTCATCCCTTTCATGCAGTGCAGGTATATAGGGTGAATAGAGAGTGTTGTACTGTGAAGCCCCGTGAGGTGAGTATAGCATTATCTGAGTCTATTTTTCAATCAAAAGATCCGGATATTCAACGTTCCTTGCGAAATCCCTGCCATCGGAAGGATGATTTGATTTTTGTTAGAAGCTCGAGCGGGAATAGGATGTTTTCAGTTCCATTGAAGTAGAATCCGCTCATCACAGGAGAGATTACAAATGAAACTCGTTACCGTATCCCAAATGCAGGCAATTGAAAAGGAAGCCGATGCTGGCGGTTTACCCTACGACCAGATGATGGAAAATGCAGGTCAAGGACTTGCGGATATTATCCTTGACATTTTCGAAGACGACGCCGAACCGGAAGCCATAGGTCTGGTGGGACCCGGCAATAATGGCGGCGATACCCTTGTTGCATTATCCGTGCTCGCCGCGGAGGGCTGGAAGGCGCGCGCTTACCTCGTCAAGCGCAAGAAGGACGACCTCCTCAAACGCTTTACCGAAGCAGGTGGAAAGGTTCTTTCGGGCGAAAATGCCTTTGAGCAACTGGCAGAAACGATCGTAACTGCGGATGTCCTGCTCGATGGGATTCTTGGCACGGGCGCAAAATTGCCGCTGAAGAAGGATGTTGCCGAACTCCTCTCGGAAGTGAACGACATACTCGATGGGCTGGATCAATATCCGTTTGTGGTGGCGGTAGATTGTCCATCGGGCGTGGATTGTGATTCTGGTGAAGTGGCGGAGGAGACCCTCGCCGCGGACCTTACGGTCACCATGGCAGCCGTCAAACAGGGGCTGTTGAAGCTCCCGGCATTTGAATACGTCGGCGACCTGGAGGTAGTGGACATCGGTTTCTCCGACGATCTGCCTTCTTTGCAGCAACTGAATGTGGAGGTTGCAGAAGCCGATTCGGTTGCCGCGCTGCTGCCAGAGCGCCCCATCGACTCTCACAAAGGGACATTTGGGACCGCTCTTATTGCCGCGGGTTCCATCAACTACACGGGAGCGGTCCTCCTCGCGGGGGAGGCAGCCTATCGCGCTGGGGCAGGACTCGTCACGCTGGCAGTCCCTGCCGCGCTGCACGGAGCGCTGTCCGGTCGTTTCCCCGAAGCCACATGGGTCCTGCTTCCACACGAGATAGGCGTGATTTCATCCGGTGCGGCGGAGGTCCTGGCAAAGAACTTCGAGCGCGCCTCGGCGTTGTTGATCGGTCCGGGTCTGGGGACTGAAAACCCTACAAAGGAATTTATCGAGAACATCCTTGATGGGAAATATTCTGCAAAAAAGAACGTGCAGCGCATCGGTTTTGTGCATAAGGAAGCCGAGAAAAAGGAAGAGAACAACGTCAACCTTCCGTCCCTGGTGGTCGACGCGGATGGCTTGAAGCTGCTTGCGCAAGTCAAGGATTGGAAGAAAAAAATTCCCGCGCCCGCAATTCTGACGCCGCATCCTGGCGAGATGGCTGTTCTGACCGAATTATCAATAGATGAAATCCAGGAAAACAGGCTTGAGATTGCCAGCAGATATGCGAAAGAATGGGGACATGTCGTTGTGTTGAAAGGCGCGTTCACCGTTGTTGCCGCGACCGACGGACGCGCGACCATCATCCCGGTTGCCTCTCCCGCGCTTGCCCGCGCCGGGACGGGCGATGTGCTGGCGGGATTGATCGTCGGTCTGCGTACCCAGGGACTCGACGCGTATGAAGCCGCGGTGGCTGGCGCGTGGATCCATGCCCAGGCTGGGCTCTACGCCGCAGACGACCTTGGCACGACCGCCTCTGTGCTGGCAGGCGATGTCCTGGACTCGATTTCGGATGTAATTAGTGATTTAGAATAACACCCGGGCTCGGTGGATAAGCTGAGTTGAGCGCGCACAACGCCCCTACTCGACCATCTTATAAGAATCAAAAAGGAGTCTGGTTTTCCAGACTCCTTTTTACTTCCCAGTTAGCTTGCTAAAAACTCTTCCAGTGCTGATTTACTAATGCGATAGGCGTTGCCCATCTTCTTGGCTTTCAGGCTCTTATCGTTGATCGCCGCCATCACATCTTCCTCTGAAACCTTGAGGATCGCGGCAGCCTCGGCGGGCGTCATGACGTCCGGGATTCCTGCTGCGGCTCTTGCGCCACCGCCGCCCTGCTGTTGCTGCATCGCGCCGGATGTGGCCTGCTGCATCAAATTGCCGATGCCCATTCCCGCGCCGATTCCCGCTGTGAGCCCTGCACCGCCGCTCGGGTTTTGCGCGGCATCGCGCATCGCGTCCGCGGCCTGCAGCTGGGTGTAAGTCGCCATATCCAGCATACCCATATCGCGCAGTTCCTGAGCCGATTTGCTGGATGGCTTCAGGTTCCCGATATAGAATGATTTCAATTGCATACCGATGGCTTCGAAATCATCCTGCGCCTTTGCACGCACCGCCGCGCCGACCTCTTCGGTAAGACCGATCAGGTCCACAACGCTGCTGGCGGCTGTGGTCTCACCGAGCACATCCTGAAGCTTGGAGAGAAGCATCATCTTTAGACGCTCTTCGATATCGGTCGTGCGGTACGCGCCCTGTGTGCCCACGATCTGCGTGACGAACTGCTGTGGATCCTTG
>JAICQC010000600.1 GCA_025938055.1 Anaerolineales bacterium
CAGCGTATGGTGGAAGCCAAAGGCTCACCCTTCAGAGTAATCCTTTCGACAAATCAAAGAGAATCCGTTCAGGATGCAGACTATGTGACTACACAGTTGCGCGTCGGTCACATGGAGGCGCGCCGCCGCGACGAATATTTGGGTCTGCGGCATGGTTTGATCGGGCAGGAAACGACCGGCGTGGGGGGCATGGGCAAAGCCTTACGCACCATTCCTGTCATTCTGAAGATCGCTCAGGATCTGAGGGAAGTTGCCAGGCCCGGCGCTTTGCTGGTCAACTTTACCAATCCTGCGGGACTTGTCACACAGGCATTAAGCAAATATGCACCGGATGTTCCTGCAGTCGGTGTGTGCAATGTTCCCATTACGGCGAAGATGCACATCATCGAAAGCCTCGAAAGGGCTACGGGGAAAAAGATCGATCCGAACCATACGGAGTTGAAGACTCTGGGCTTGAATCACCTCTCCTGGCATCGCGGTTTCACGATCGACGATGAGGATGTCTGGTCCCAGGTCATCGAAGGATTCATCGCAGACCTCAAGCAGGAGAGCGAACCCGAGTGGGAACCGCGTACCATCGAAGTCCTGCGGATGATCCCGAACTACTATCTCCAGTACTTCTATCACACAGACAAAAAGTTACAGTCCCAGGAGAAGTGGCCGCCCTCGCGCGCCGAGGAAGTGATCGAGGTCGAAAAGGATTTGTTGCGTGATTACGCCAACCCGGACCTCATAGAGCCTCCCGCGGACCTGATGAAACGCGGCGGCGCCTATTATTCCACAGTTGCCACACAACTCCTGAACGCTCATTACAACGATCTGGGTGAAACGCACGTGGTCAACATCCGCAACGGGGAGGCGGTCAGGGAGTGGCCCGCAGACTGGGTGCTGGAGATTCCCTCCACAGTGACAAAGCACGGGATCACTCCCATTTCTGCAGAGCCGCTGCCAGCCTCCTGCTTCGGGTTGATCTCAGCTGTAAAAGCGTATGAGTTACTGACGGTGGAAGCCGCTGTTCATGGAGATCGCGAGGCTGCCTACCAGGCTTTATTGGTACACCCCCTGGGACCCAAAGCAGACAAAGTGCAGGCAGTGCTCGATGATATGCTGGAAACTCATAGAGAACATCTGCCCCAATTCTGGAACTAACCCACCAAGCAAAGGGGCGACCCCACCGGGCGCCCCTTTATTAACGAATCTATTCTATTCCTATGCGTTATTACCTCGGCGCCGACCTTGGCGCGACCAAGACTCACACACTCATTGCCGATGAAACGGGGCATGCCGTCGGCTTTGGAGAAAGCGGACCTGGCAATCATGAAACCGTGGGATACGATGGCATGTTCCAATCCATGCACAGCGGGCTGGAAGAGGCGCTGCGCGCCGCGGGCTTAAAGAAGGAAGATATCGCGGGAGCCGGCTTCGGCGTGGCGGGTTACGACTGGCCCTCCGAAGAGGAAGCGACGGCATCGGTGATTGACAGGCTGGGACTGAGCGCACCCTATAAGTTCGTCAATGATGCCGTGCCCGGGCTGATCGCCGGTTCAGACGAGGGCTGGGGCGTTGTCGTGGTCTCGGGCACCGGCTCAAACTGCCGCGGCTGGGATCGTGCACATAAGCGGGAGGGACGCGTTACCGGACATGGCGTGCTGATGGGCGAAGGTGCAGGCGGCTCCGAATTGATGCACCGTTGCATGCAGATCGTTGGCTATTCATGGACGAAACGTCTTCCCCGCACTGCGCTGGCAGATGCCATGGTCACTTATGCCGGTGCTAAAGATCTGG
>JAICQC010000108.1 GCA_025938055.1 Anaerolineales bacterium
CATGACCAAAATCTACGACCTCTCGCAAGACCTCAACCAGGATTGTTCCTTCTGGCCCTTCTATCCGCCGTTTGAAGTGAAATATATCAAGCGCAAATCGGAGCATGGAGTCAACGCGCAGTATATTCAAACGTCAAACCACATGGGTACACATCTCGATGCGCCAAAGCACTTTGTGACCAAAGGCAAGACGATCGATCAGATTCCCATCGAATGGTGTTATGGACCTGGTGTCATTGTAGATGTAAGCGACATGCTCGATGACGTGGGTCTCTTCACACCCGAAGATATCGAGAAGCGCGCTGATGTCCAGGATGGCGATATTTTGTTCATCCACACAGGCTGGCACAAGTATTCCTTCTTCGGTGAGGAAGCGGATGAAGAGAGATACATCCAGCGGCATCCGGGCCCGCATTACAGCATCTGTGACTGGTTGATTAGCAAGAAGATCCACATCTGGGGCGTGGATATGATTTCCACCGATCATCCTATGAATCTGCCCATAGGTCGCTTCCTTGGCAAAGGCGGCTTGGAGCACTGGCAGAAAGTGCGTGCGAAGACAGAAGCCAAATTCGGCGCGGACAAGATGGATGAATTGTTCCCTGATTCAGCGTATCAACTGACACACAACGCCTTGTTCCCGCACGACTGCATCCACGTCGAGAATCTCGGCGGCGATATAGGCTTAAAAGAACTCCACAACAAGCGCATCACCCTCGGCGTTTTCCCGTGGAAGTTCAAAGGCGGTGAAGCGGCGTTTTGTCGCGCGGTGGCGTGGGCTTAATAATAAGTCTGTCATTGCGAGGAGCGTAGCGACGAAGCGATCCCCTGCTAATAAGGAGATTGCTTCGCCCTACTGGGCTCGCAATGACATGAAATGAGGTTTTATGGCAACTCGATACTTCGGCGAACGGATCAAACGCAACGAAGATCCTCGTCTGCTCACAGGGCAGGGCCTGTATGTAGACGATGTGGATCTTCCCAACATGCTCCATGCGGCTTTCGTAAGAAGTCCGTACGCGCACGCACGTATTAACAGCATCGATGTTTCCCAGGCATTGCAGCGCGAAGGCGTGGTTGCCATCTACACCGCGGACGATTTGGGTGATTACTGGAAGCCCGGTCCGCTGCTCGTTTCGCCGCCGCCCGTCGAGGGAATTATCTTCAACGAGAAAACACAGGTTCCGCTTGCCAGGGATAAGGTCAAGTTTGCCGGGGAGCCTATCGTGATGGTGCTCGCCGAGAGTCGCTATATTGCCGAGGATGCCCTCGCCGATATCCAAATTGACTACGAACCTCTTGAAGTCGTTGTGGATTTGGAAAAAGCTTTGAGCGCAGATAGTCCCATCATCCACGACGAAATTGGGTCGAATATCGCCGCGCATGTCGTGCAGACAAAGGGTGATTACGAATCGGCAAAGCGTGAGGCGGCTCTAGTCATCAAGCGTCAATTCAGCTACGAGCATGGATGCGCCGCCGCGATTGAGAACCGGGGCATTGTTGCAGAATGGGATAGACGGGCAGGACGGCTAACAGTCTGGGATACGACACAGGCGCCTGTTGTCATCCGAAATGGATTGGCAGGAATGCTGGGGTTGTCTGAGCGACAGGTGCGAGTCGTTGCGCCATTCATTGGCGGTGGGTTCGGTCCAAAGATCATGATGTTCTATCAGGAGGAAGTACTCGTCCCCTGGGCGGCGATGAAGCTGAACCGACCCGTCAAATGGATCGAAGACCGCGCCGAAAACTTCGTTGCCACGACCCACGAGCGCGGACAGATCCACGACGCTGAGGCCGCGTTCGATCAGGATGGTCACATCCTCGGCGTACACGATGTCTTCCTGCACGATACAGGTGCGTATGCTCCCTACGGTCTGACTGTGCCGCTCAACTCGCAAGCCAACGTGCTCGGCTTATATGACATCGAAAATTACTACACCGAGTTCACCGCGGTCTTCACCAACAAGACGATCGTCACACCCTATCGCGGCGCGGGACGTCAGCATGGCGTGTTCGTCATCGAGCGGCTGTTGGATATTGCTGCGAAGGAATTGAAAATTGATCGCGCTGAAATCCGCCGGCGCAACTTCATCCCACCCGATAAGTTCCCATACGATAACGTAATCATCTACCAGGATTTTGCGCCCATCGTGTATGACAGTGGGAACTATGAACCGTTGCTGGATGAGGCGCTCGAACGGATTGGTTATCACAAGTTTATCAGCGAGGTCCAGCCGAAGCTGCGCGCCGAAGGCAAACATGTGGGCATTGGCATCGTCGCGTATGTGGAGGGCACGGGCATCGGACCATACGAAGGAGCGAAGGTGCAGGTGATGGGCAGCGGGCGTGTCTCGGTCGTCACGGGTGTAGGGACGCAGGGACAGGGTCATTACACGAGTTACGCGCAGATCGTCGCGGAACAGCTTGGTGTCAGTGTGGACAGGATCGATGTGGTCACGGGAGATACCGACCAGTTCTACTGGGGCGCGGGCACGTTTGCCAGCCGCGGCGCGGTGGTGGCGGGGAATGCCATCAACGAAGCCGCCAAGATTGTGCGAAAGAAGATCCTCAAGCTTGCCTCTGAACACCTCAGCGCGCCCCAAGAGGAACTTGAGCTCGCCGATGGCGAAGTGCGCGTGGCAGATGTGCCGCGCATATCCATTTCACTGGGAGAACTGGCTGGCAAGGCGAACCCGACGCGCGGCGCGGTCAAGCCGGGCACCGAGCCTGGCTTGGAAGCCACCAACTATTTCGGTCCTGAACGAGGCGCTACCGCGAGCGGCATCCATGCAATGATCGTGGAGGTCGATCCCGAGACGATGCAGATCCACATCCAGAGATATCTCGTCGTGCACGATTGCGGCAAGGTTATCAATCCGCTGATCCTCGATGGGCAGATCCACGGCGGCGTGGCACAGGGCATCGGCAATGCATTTTATGAGCGGCTCGCCTATGACGAGAATGGGCAGTTGCTCAATGGCACGTTCATGGATTATCACCTGCCCACGAGCCTGGAGGTGCCGCGCATCGAAACGGGACACGGTGAAACGCTCTCACCGCTCAACCCGATGGGTGTGAAGGGCGCGGGGGAGGCGGGCGCGATTCCCGTCGGTCCGTTGTTCGCGCAGGCATTGGAAGACGCTCTGCACGATGTGGATTTTGAGATTTTGGAAATCCCGTTGAATTCGAATCGATTGTGGGAGATTGTGAATAAGAGGGTGGAGGCTGGAGATTAGAGAAGCGATTCTATTAGATCAAAATTTTCTCACGATGCCCCACGCAAGGTAAAGTCCAGAAAATCAAAAACAATCTTCTCCCCTTGTGTATACCCTTCAATCGCTAGCCCGACCAATCCTCGAGTGAAGCGGTCGTCATCCGTCTCACTCACGATCTGTCCGTTTATTAAAAAGGCAAAGTGCGCTTCACGTGCGATGACTTCCAGCTGATTGACCCCGTTTGGTTTGATCGTCTCGGTCCTTGTCCAAGCCACAAGATCCCGCCACTGACCATTTTCCGCCACTGAAACCGCAAAAAACTTGCTGTCTGTCATACGAAACCAATAATAGTTATTATTATCCTGGACGCGGAAAATCGCTCCCCAGGCGCTATTCGCTCTGGTCCCGGCAATGTGTTTACTGTTAACGGTCAGGTGAAAATCTGATGCCTGAAAATCCCCCAGCCAGACTTTTGAAATACTGTTTGCTCTGCTTACTTTTGCCTCCCAACGGTAGCGCCCATCTGCGATCACCCGGTTTACGGGATCGAAATATTCGCTCGACTGGCTTCCGACCAGCCAGTGATTGTCTTCATTGGATGTGAAATTGTCAAACAGAAGAGTGCTCCACTGCGCAGCCGACGAGTCTTGTCGCAAGTCCTCCGGCACGATCACAGAAGTATGACAATGCACACAACGAATCACGGCGGCACTTCCTCTTGGAAGTAAGGGAGCGCCGCAAGATGGACATTGGAAGGAATGGTCAGCCATATGGTCCTCGATGGTTTGAAATGTAAGATGGACAGGCTTCAATCACGTTGAGATCGACATGAGAGCGTTGGTGGCTATTCCGAAGTCCCAGCCATCGATGTCGGGCGGAGTCATGCCCAGCGCGTTGAGCATGCTTTTGATCTGTTCACGGTGTTCGGTGGCGTGGTTAACGGCCTGGAGTATCACAACCCAGGGTTCAGTGTAATGCCCGTCCCTTGTCGTGAGACGGGATCCCGACGGGTGTCGTTCACCGCTGGCTAGCGCCAACAATCCTTCGCCACTCATACGCGCCGACCCCTTTAGCTCAGCGAATGGAACGGTACGAGGGTGAAGTCGTTCTTCGACCGGCAAGGTCAAGGTTCTCAGGTAACCCTCTTGCGAACTCACCATATGCACCAGGGTGCGGCGAATTGTCCCTTTCGTGACCGACTGTGGTTCTGCATCAAGTTGCTCGTCAGTCAAGGCGTAGCAAGCCTCTATGACCTTCTGGTTTGCCCAGTTGTTGTGCTCGAAAATCTTTACGAGAAAATTGTCGGTCATCGAACGTCTCCTGCTTTGTAGTAGCGACTTTCCTGACACCGTCCGTCAGGACACGTGCAGTCGCTTTTTTATCCCGGAACAACGACTAAAGTCGTTACTACTCAGCTTGAAATGCCTTTCAAGAAGTTTGTAACATAAGCCTGGAATTCGTCGGGGTGATCCATATTTGGCAGGTGCGCTGCATCTTCGATTGTAATCTTCCGGGCAGATGGTAATGTCTCGGTCATATAATTTGCGGCAGCCTGTATGTAAGGAGTGTCCTGGGCGCCGACGATGATCAGAACCGGTATCTTGAGGTCAGCGAGACGGTCGAATGCCGGCGCTTCTGTATTAGGCAGGCGTTTCCCAAGCTGTTTCACTTCATAGGAGAGTGCCTGGTGATTCATCTCGTAAAGCAGTGTACGCATCGACTGATTCACCTGTTCCGGCGTGCGCCCCGTGCCATCGAACCAGATCTGCGTTTCGATCTCAGCAACGAGATCCAGATCACCGGCTTCAAACGCCTTCTCGGCGTCAGCAAATTTGGGGGATGTCGGGACATCCAATTCCAGGCCGCTGGGACCCGAGCCAACCATGATCAATGCCCTCGCTCTGGATGGGTGCGTTAGGGCAAAATCCATTGCCAGACCGCCACCCATGGAACATCCCATGATCACGACAGGTTCGTGGAGTCCGAGAGTGTTCAGGACGGCAACCAAATCATCCATGTGGTTGAACTCTCCGTCAACGGGCTCGCTTTTCCCATAGCCTCGCATATCGTAGCGGACAACCTGGTAGTTCCGGGCAAAAAACGCAAACTCATTATTCCACTGACGGCTATCTGCCACACCGGCGTGAATCATGACCAGGGGTATACCGTTACCAGCCGTTTCATAATACAGCCGGGCGTTCCCGCTATTTACAAATCCAGATTTTGTTTGAGGTGTCGACATATCCTATCTCCATTTGTGCAGACGAATACTTTTTCTGATCCGTCCAGGTACGATTTTCAGCAGCTTTCAATATAACGATTGTGACAGAAGGCTAGCGGTTCGATGTCGAACTCGCCAGAACAGGCTTTATATCCACGATGGGAGTCCCATCGATCGCCTCTAACGGCGCCACCTGTACTGTTTGCTTGCTGACTTGCAGGACCGAAACGCGATGCAGCCCAATGGGATTGGGACGGTCTGGCGAACGCGTCGCGAACACACCGGTTAACGGTCGGTTGAGGTCCCCGCGGGGATGCACTTGCAGCACATCGCGCTGGGCGAGGTGGAGCCAGGTCAGCACGATGAGTTCATCGCCAGCCATGATGCCCATAAGTCCCGGTACTGCCAGCGGCGTAAGCTCCAGCCAGGCTTCGGGCGCGCCTTCGTCTCCCTGCATGGGTGCGTCCTCCAGCCGCCGCAACACCGATCGGACAACGCCGATTGGGTCAAGCGTGTAGTGGGATGGTCGCATGGCATTCTCCTTATTTCTAAGGTCCTTTCAACACAAATCTGTATAATGGACGTATCGGAATTATATGCGATTGTAACTTATGATCCTCATCACAGGCTCTGGCGGCAAAACAGGCAGGGCGCTTATCAGGGTGCTCTCGAGAGTTGAGAACGTTTGCGCGCTCGTCCATCGCGAAGAACATGTGTCGCTGGTGAAATCTTTGGGAGCGGTAAGAGCGATCACCGGAGATATGCGTGATGAAGCAACCATCCGCTCTGCAATGGATGGTGTGAGGGTGGTATATCATATTTGTCCGAACATGAGTCCGGATGAAACGGTAATTGGTAATTTGGTAATTAGCAAAGCTCGCAAGGCTGGAGTGGAGCATATCGTTTACCATTCCGTGATGCACCCGCAGACGGAGAAAATGAATCACCATTGGCAAAAGATGCGCGTAGAGGAGATGATCTTCGAATCAGGACTGCCTTTCACGATCCTGCAACCCGCGCCTTATATGCAAAATCTGCTGGCAGGCTGGAAGAGCATCGTGGAAGATAGTGTGTTGCGCGTTCCCTATTCTGTCGATTCTACATTCAGTTTTGTTGACCTGGAGGACGTTGCGGAAGCCGCAAAAATTGTATTGACTGAGCTAAATCACCTCAATGCAGTCTATGAGCTTGTTGGCACGTCCCCGCTGTCACATGTAGAAGTTGCAGAAATGCTTGGACGTGTATTGAAGCGTAATATTAAGGCTGAAAAAGAAGAGATTGAAGACTGGAGACTTCGCACTGGAGAAATGAGCGAATATGCTCTCCATAATTTAATCAGAATGTTTGAGTACTACGACTGGTGGGGATTGGCGGGGAATCCGAACGTTCTAGGATGGCTTTTGAAGCGTGAACCCACATCGTTGGAAACATTCATTCAAAAAGCAGCAAAAGATAGCGGTATTAAATAATAGCTCGTCATTACTTGCAGGGCGGATATTTACGCTGCTTTATCTGCTGATTTCTTACGCTCCTCATATTGCTTGCGCCATCCGTATGGAGTCATGCCACGCGGCTTGTACACCGCCAACCCGGTCGCGATGAGCAGCGCCAGCAGACCAGCACCTGCGGCAGCCACCATTTGGATTTGCAGATCACGATCCATACTGGATAACGTTCCATTGGCTGCAACACGTGACAGGTAGTCAATTGGCTCAAGATGCAGTATCAGGATTACAGTGGAAAGGATATTGATTGCAAGTTTCATCAGGATCCAGTAGTGCCGGAACAAACCCCATGGTGTGCCAAGTGACAGGATGGGCCCCGTCACCAGAAGTGGAAGGAGACTCAAAGGGACGATCACGAATCGGGTGATCAAATCCATCGCGAGATAGACGGCACTCACCATTTGAGTATCCTTGCTGGTCAATCCTGTGACAGCAAGAGCCAGGAAACCGGCCACCGCCCCAAGCCAGCCGACTGTGAAAGTAATATGGATAGTGCGCACAAACTTGCGGAGTTCCTGCCTCATAGGTGTTGCATCGTGCTGTCTATAAACATAGCATGATCACCGAACCCAAAGCCCATCAGGTGCAGGATGACAAACAGCGAGACCAGGATAATGAAGACGAGCATAAATATTTTCACCCAGCGCGGTACGCCGGAAGATGATCTCCGCTCAGGTCCTCCAGGGGTTTCTGACATTGTTCTTTCTCCAAGTATAATTTTGTGATGTTCCAGGCATGCTACAGCGTTT
Source organism: Anaerolineales bacterium (assembly GCA_025938055.1). The sequence continues at coordinate 7,691 of JAICQC010000108.1, forward strand.
TGCAGGTTTATTCAATAATCAGGGCCCGGAATATGTCCATTTGTGAACAGGATAAAGGGATTGTTCAGTAATACCCTCGCTCAAGCCCGTGGAATTAATCGTGACAAAGACTGACCGTCGCATCCAGCGCACGCGCAAACTTTTCCAGGAGGCGTTGATCGCACTGGTCCGTGAACGGGGATACGATGCCATCACAATTCAAGATATTGCGAATCGCGCCAACCTGGGTCGGACAACTTTCTATCTGCACTTCAACAGCAAAGACGATTTATTTATTAGCTGCCACGAGTCCGTCCTTCGTGAATTCCATTTCGGCCTTACACATGTTCTCTCTCGAGAGGAACTATTGTCACCTGAAGCAGCGCCGGGCATGGTTTCAGCCTATCGCCATCTGCAGGACGAGCGGGCGATGCTCTATTCAATATTTCGGGGCAAGGATGGTCTGCTGATTCTGAGCCGACTCCGCGAAAGCAATGCGCAGGAAATTAAATCCAGTCTATCGGCTGCCTTTGAAACAAGCAGAACTTCTATTCCGCTCGATCTACTCGCAAACTATTTGGCAGGTGCACAGATCGCGTTGGTGCAGTGGTGGCTGGAAAAGCGCCAATCTCACACCCTTGAAGATCTGGCGCAGATATTCCACCGTTTGCAGCGCGCGGCAATCTGTGATGCGTTCGGGTTAGTGGAATATCAAAGAATGAAATGACGCACTTTCTTGATGCAATCTCATTTACTCCTGATGTACATCGTTGGCTGGCGAATACACGTCAGCCGCGTATTTTGCACATCTTTGACCGCGCCTGCAATCTGATCAACGAGCGCAGGGAAGTTTTATCGATTGTCACTCCGCAGATTGGAGATGGTCCGTTCAATCTGGTTGTTGAAGGTGACGTTTGCTTCTCAAAGCACCTCAATCTTCAATCTCCAGTCTTTACTTCTCCAAACGGCATCTTCCTTGGAAGATTGAAGATTCACACAGGGATCGCGAAACTTTGGAATCCACGTCCTGATTGGGCAAGCTTGCACATCAAAAGAGAAAATATTGCGAATCAACTGAATAAATTCCCAATTACGAATTGCCCGGAACCCGGTGGTCTCGATACGCTCCTCACAACAAACGCTCGGCGCTACTCGACCACCGTGCTTAATTCAAAATTGCCAATGACTGATTCTCAATCTCTAATCTCCAGTCTCTGCGCATCAAATCTTCAATCTTCTTTCACCGCCGCCCAAAAACTTGCTGGTCTGGGTGCTGGCCTTACTCCCGCAGGCGACGACTTTCTCATGGGTGCCATCTATGCTGCTTGGATCATTCATCCGGCCGAGATCGCCAGTGTTCTTGCGCAAGGGATTGCCAATTCGGCCGCGCCGTTGACCACCTCACTTTCCGCGGCATGGCTGAGGTCGGCGGGGAAGGGGGAAACGGGAGTCGTATGGCATGAATTTTTCGATGCATTGATTTCTGCTGAATCTCCGCGGATTCAGGCGTCCGTGAAATACATCCTTGCTGTTGGCGAAACTTCTGGAACCGATGCACTGACGGGGTTCATGAGTACTTTTTCATGTTCATTTGCCAGGCCGTAACGCTCATAGCTGATGGTTCGTTCAAAAGTAAAGCTGCTTCGCCTCCCTCAGAAATCCATTAATCTCCGCTTGACAAAATAGGACAAATGTTCTAATATAGGTCTATTACGTAACCATTTGGTTACAAGTGCAGAATGAGAAGAGATGTTTTCCAGGCAATTGCCGATCCCAATAGAAGAGCCATCATAGGTCTATTAGCTACTCAGAAGCTCACGCTGACTGATGTAGCGAAGCATTTTGATATCAGTCGCCCGGCGGTCTCCCGACACATCAAAATCCTTGCCGAGTGTGGACTTGTCGTTGTCCGCCAGCAGGGACGTGAACGCTATTGCGAAGCCCGGTTGGAGAAATTAAGCGAAGTCTCAGACTGGGTCAAGCAATCACGGGACTTGTGGAACCAGCGTTTTGACCGTCTTGACGAGTATCTGAGCGAATTGCAGAAAAAGGAGAAAATCCATGGCAAAGAATGATCTTGTCGGTGAACGAGGAAAACAAAACATCCTGATTACCCGCATTTTTGATGCACCGCTTGAACTTGTCTGGAGAGCCTGGACGGATCCCGAGCACTTCAAGCGCTGGTGGGGACCCAGGGACTACACCTGTCCGTTCTGCGAGATGGATTTCAGGGTGGGAGGAAAATATCTCAACTGCATGCGCTCACCCGAAGGCAAGGAATATTGGGGTACAGGTGTTTTTCGCGAAATTATTCCAATGGAACGTATCGTTTTTACAGATTGTTTTGCCGATGAGCAGGGCAATGTCGTCCCTGCCACTCACTATGGCATGAGTTCTGACTTCCCCCTGGAAATGCTGGTGATCGTGACATTCGAAGGTCTGAACGACAGGACGAAGATGACTCTGGAGCACCTCGGCATTCCCACCGGACCTGACAGTGAAGGCACAAACGAGGGCTGGAGCGAATCCTTCGACAAGCTTGCAGAAAGCCTGAAGTAAAAGGAGAGCCGAAGATGACGAATCGCAATAAAGATGCCGCGGTGTCCTTCCTCAAAATGGCATCCAGCGGAGACGTCCGCGAGGCATATTCGAAATTTGTCGGCACGAGATTCAGGCATCACAACCCTTATTTTGAGGGATCCGCAGAGACCCTGATGGCAGCGATGGAGGAGAATGCCCGCGACAACCCGAATAAGACTCTGGATGTGAAGCTTGCAATTGAGGAAGGCAATCTCGTGGCTGTCCATTCCCACGTACGTCTGAACCCAGATCAGGTAGGTGGAGCTGTCGTCCACATCTTTCGTTTTGAAGAGGGGCGCATCGTGGAACTTTGGGACCTTGGGCAGGAAGTGCCAGAGCAATCTCCAAACCAGTATGGAATGTTCTAGACGAAATCGGCAAGAATCCAAATGAAGAAGAAAAACCCAATCAGGGACAATACCGGGCAGGTGGATGAGTTTATGGACAAACTCAATCATCCATTCAAAACCGAAGTGCAGATCATTCGAGAGATCATCAAGAATGTAAATAAAGACATCACCGAGCAAATCAAATGGAATGCGCCGTCTTTTAGTTATGGGGGCGAGTCCCTGGTAACCTTTAATCTCTGGGAACAAGGGCGCATCCATCTTGTGTTCCACAACCCCATGATTTCGAAAGTGAAGAGCAAGGTATTGGAAGGTGATTACGACTATAGGAGAATGGCTTATTTTGCGGATATGAAGGATATAGAGGCTAAAAAATCTGCTTTGGAAAAAGTGTTGAAAGACCTGATCAAGCTGCAGAAGAAATAAGAGGAGTGTATGAAAAAATCGGAAGAAAAAGACAGCCTGACCGCGACCCAACAGATCGACAACTATCTTCAAGGGCTGACCGACTGGCGCGGCAAAATGGTTGCACGGCTGCGCAAGCTGATTCGCGAGGCGGCACCTGGTCTCACAGAAGAGTGGAAATGGGATACTCCCGTCTGGTCCCACAAAGGGAATGTGGTCGCGGCTGGTGTTTTCAAAGACCATGTGAAGCTCAACTTTTTCAAAGGCGCTTCTTTGCAGGATCCGAACGGACTCTTCAATGCCGGGCTGGAAGCAAAGTCGACGCGCGGCATCGACATTCACGAAGGTGATGATGTTGACGAATCCGCCTTCAAGGAGCTCGTTC
>JAICQC010000450.1 GCA_025938055.1 Anaerolineales bacterium
AGAGAGCGAGTTGATCGAGCCGAGCCTGGTCTCTGGCAGATGGATCCAGCCAGGGGACGTGCGCAAGCTCGCTATCAGCGAGGGCGCGCTCAAGTATTTCCCTGAACTGGCGCCGGGTGACTACGTTAATCTGAAAATCGAAGGCCGTGATGAAATCTGGGAAGTGGTGGGAATCTTCAAGTTCGTAGACCGTGAAGGCGTGCTGGCGTACGCCCCGTACGAATACGTCTCGAAGATGAACCATCTTGTCAATCGGGCGTATTCGTTCCGCCTCGTTACAGACCAGCACAACCGCCCATATCAGGATGCGAAAGCGGAAGAACTGGACCAATACCTCCGTGACCGGGGATTCAAAGTACGCGTGGCAGAAGCCGGGCGCGCCTCACTGGATGTAGCTGTCGAAAGCCTGGATACCGTGGTGGTCTTTCTGCTCATCATGGCGATCCTGACGGCGATCGTCGGCTCGATGGGCCTCACCGGGACGATGGGAATGAACGTCCTCGAACGGACGCGTGAGATCGGCATTATGCGTGCCATCGGTGCGGACGACCGCGCCGTCATGCGGACAGTCATTGCCGAGGGTGTGGTGATCGGCGTAATCTCCTTCGGGCTGGCAGTTGTACTTTCCATCCCGTTCACTTATCTGCTTTCGACCATCGTGAGCCTGGCGGTGTTTCAGACGCCGATCGACGTGGTTTTCACGTATATGGGCTATGCCATCTGGCTGGGACTGGTCCTGGTGCTCTCCGCGATTGCCAGCATTTTGCCTGCGCGTAATGCCGCGCGACTAACCATACGAGAGGTACTTGCCTACGAGTAAAGTGATTCTGAGCTCGCTCCTCGCCTGAGAGGATTGTGAATTCTTAGGAGGGAATTAGGAAAGTATTAGAATACCGAAATTAGGGTAATCATCTATTGAATTTTAGTTTTTTTTGCGCGATAATAAAATTCACTCGGAAAAAAAAGCAAAACCAGGGAAACTTGGCGACGCAAAGTCATGGGTCTTCCGTCACAGTTTCTGTGAAGAGATCGCCAGACTGCCGAAAATAGCAAAGCCGCCGAAAGACGGTGACGCAAAGCCAGGTGTCTACAACCAGTATATAAGTAATTCATACTAGTCACGACCGACCGGCTAACCGAAAAGCAAAACCAGGGAAACCTGGCGACGCAAAGTCATGGGTCTACAGTCGATTGACCAGGACCGCCAGACTGCCAACGAGTAAACAGCAGGGATGACGTACGTTGTCATCCCTGCTCAATTTAATTAATCCTGTCATTGCGAGGGGCGGAGCGACGAAGCAATCTCCTCATTTACACCTTTGTCAGGCGTTGAGCCCGACTTACCTTTTCCAGGAGATTGCTCACCTGCACTGCACCGAACGCAGTGCGGCGCAAGTGTCGCACAGAACGCTCGCAACGACACCTGAGACGGTATAATAGAACAGATGACCACTACCCCCTCCGCCGGGCGGCCACGCCCGGTAGACCCTGAATCCAAGCCGGATGACCGCGTCGATAACGCGCTCCGTCCGCAAAAATTAACCGACCTGATCGGGCAAAACCAGGTCAAAGAGAATCTTGCCATCCTGATCGCCGCGGCGCGTAAGCGCGGGGAAGCACTGGACCACGTCCTGTTTTACGGTCCGCCTGGCTTGGGAAAGACAACCCTCGCCCACGTGGTCGCCAACGAGATGGGAGTCAATGTCAAGGTGACGGCGGGTCCCGCCATCGAGCGTGCTGGCGACCTGGCGGCGATCCTCACCAACCTGCGCGCCGGCGACGTGCTCTTCATTGACGAGGTCCATCGCCTCGGGCGCGCGGTGGAGGAAGTGCTCTATCCTGCCATGGAGGACTTTGCTCTGGACATCGTCATCGGCAAGGGACCTTCGGCGCGCTCCATTCGCTTGAAGCTGCCGCGCTTCACCGTGGTCGGTGCGACGACTCGCTTGGCGCTGGTCACGGCTCCGCTGCGCGCGCGTTTTGGGGCGGTCTATCGTTTGGATTACTACGATCTCGAGGCGATGAAATCCATTGTGCTGCGAGCGGCGGGCATGTTGAAAGTGGAGGTGGAACCGGGCGGGGTGGAAGAGATCGGTCGCCGCGCCCGCGGGACGCCGCGCGTTGCACTGCGTCTGCTGCGCCGGGTCCGCGACTATGCCCAGGTGCGCGCGGATGGGAAGATCACCCCCGATATTGCCAAGGAAGCGCTGGACCTGCTGCAGGTCGATCCCCTAGGTCTCGATGATATCGACCGGCGCGTGCTCAAGACCATCATCCAGAAATATGGCGGCGGACCTGTCGGTTTGAACACAATTGCCGCCTCCATCAGCGAGGAGCAGGATACGATCATGGATGTCGTTGAACCGTATCTCCTCCAGCTTGGCTTCCTCGACCGGACAGCCCAGGGACGCATCGCGACCAAATCGGCATATCAGCATCTGAAACTGGAATGGAAAGAAGAGGGACAGCCAAAGTTATTGTAAGGAGAAATGCATGAATCGTTTTGCCCGGGCAATACGATTACTAATTCTTCCATCACTTGTGTTGGCTTCTTGTAGCTCGCCTGCCACGCCTACAGATCTGGTCGTGGTCACGCAAACATCTCCGGTCGAATCGCCGACAAGCCTTCCTCAGGAACAGGCAGAACACCGCATCGCGGTTCGTCAGATAGACGGGGTGGGGGAATTCTATGATAAAGAGACCAATGAGAAATTCGTCCCGCGCGGTGCCAATTATGTTTTTGTGCCGCAGGGAAACAGTTATACAAATCTGCTGCTGAAAGTGGGAACCTACGACCCCGAACGCACGCGCCAGGATTTCGCGGCGCTGGCAAGCCTGGGTTACAACACGGTTCGCGTGTTTCTCGACCAGTGTAACCAGGGCGCAGGCTGCATCGGTGATGAGGATAACATCGGGCTGAACCCCGCTTATCTCGACAATCTCGCGGACATGATGTCGGCTGCAAAAGATGCTGGAATCTTTATTCTGTTTACATCCAACGACCTGCCCGATCAGGGCGGCTATGCGGAGGAAGCCAACAGCGGTTTCGGGGAAACCTTTGCTGGATACCGCAACTCCTACTACCTGCGTCCTCCAGCCATTACGGCTACCCGCCGCTACTGGCGGGACCTGCTCACCGGGCTCGCAGAACGCCACGCGGCATTTGATGCAGTGTTCGGCTGGCAGCTCCTCAACGAGCAGTGGATGTTCCTTGACCAGCCGCCTCTCTCACTGACCAGCGGCGTCGTCGAAACGACGACCGGCTCCTACGACATGAGCGACCCGGCCCAGAAGACTCAAATGGTGAGCGATGGGATGGTGTATTACATTGATCGAATGAAGGATGAGATTCTCACGCACGACCCCACTGCACTGGTCTCTATGGGGTTTTTTGCTCCCGAGATCGCCGCGCCGGGCTGGTATGTGGAAACTGCATCCCTGCTCGAGAGATCGGAACTGGATTTCTTTGACTTCCATGCCTATCCCGGAGGACCTGGTCTTCAGGAACATGCGGAGCACTTCGGCATGATTGGCTACGATGCGAAGCCGATCCTGTTGGGAGAATATGGCGCATTCCGTCACACGTTTTCTGAGATTGGTCCTGCCGCCCGGGCACTGACTCAATGGATGGCAGACTCTTGCCAGTACGGTTTCGACGGCTGGCTCTACTGGACATACTATCCCGCCGATGCCAGCGTGGATGACCGGACATGGGGACTCGTTGACGAGGAGAATTACTTGCT
>JAICQC010000101.1 GCA_025938055.1 Anaerolineales bacterium
GCTGTCCGGGCAGATTCGCGCTGGGGGCGCGGGCGTCAGCGTCCCGCCGGTGATCGTGTTTGATCAGCGTGTTGCTTTCCAATATCTCAGCCAGATTTCTTCACAGGTGAACCAGCCTGTGACGGAAGCCTCCCTCAAGCTGGAAGGCACGAACGTGGTGACGCAGCCCGGGCAGGTGGGACGCGAATTGAAGATCGATGCGACGCTGGTCTATCTTGCTGCACAGCTGCAGACCTTCAGCGATGGCGAAGTGCCGCTGGTCGTCCAGGAGACCCAGCCGCAGCTTTTGGATGTGAGCGCGCAGGCAGAGACTGCCCGTCAGATCCTCAGCCAGCCGCTCACCCTTGCCATCCCGAATGCAGGGGAAGGAGAGTCCGGTCCTTTTATTTACAACCCCGAAGTGCTCGCGAGCCTGGTGGTTGCACAGCGTGTACAGGATGGTGATCAACAGAACGTCCAGGTGCTGCTGAGCCCGCGCGGGTTAAAAGACCTGCTTACACCGGTCAAGTCACAGGTGGACCGCCTGCCTTCCGATGCGAAATTTATTTTCAATGACGAAACGCGCCAGCTGGACGTGATGCAGGAATCCCGGGTGGGACGCGCCCTGGATATCGACGCCAGCATCCAAGCCATTAATGAAGCGATCGCGCGGGGCGAACACACAGTTTCGCTTGTGATCAACGAAGCACAGCCGCGCGTCGCTGCCACAGCCACCGGACAGGAACTCGGGATTACCGAACTGATCTGGGAGGAGACCTCCTACTTTTATGGTTCCAGCGCGGAGCGTATCCAAAACATCGAAGCTGCCGCCAGGCAGTACCATGGCATTCTGGTCGCGCCCGGTGAGACGTTCTCGATGGGAGCCCACTTGGGCGACGTGAGCCTCGACAATGGATTTGCAGAAGCTCTGATCATTTATGGCGGGCGCACGATCAAGGGCGTTGGTGGAGGTGTGTGTCAGGTGAGCACCACGCTCTTCCGCGCCGTGTTCAACGCAGGGTTTCCCATCGTCGAAAGAACCCCGCATGCCTATCGTGTATCTTATTATGAACAGACTGCTGGCGGTTCCATTGACCCCAGACTTGCGGGTCTGGATGCTACTGTGTACTTCCCGCTGGTGGACTTTAAGTTTACAAATGACTCGCCCTACTGGATCCTGATGGAAACGTATATGGGCAGTGGGTCGCTGACCTGGAAGTTCTATTCCACAAAGGATGGACGTTCTGTCACGTATGATACAACTGGTCCTATGAATATTGTGTCCGCGCCCGAGCCATTGTTCGAGGAAAACCCTGAATTGGGCAAGAATGAGATGAAGCAGGTAGATTGGGCTGCAAGCGGCGCCGATGTGAATGTGACACGAACGGTGTGGAAAGATGGAGCCGTATATTTCCAGGATACGGTCACGACGCATTATGAACCCTGGCAGGCGATCTGCCAGTATGGACCTGATTCGAAAAACCCTGAAAGACTGGCGGATGAAAAGAATTTATGCCGCGGTCCTTCGGGATAAAATGACGGGACTTGCATGGTAAAATTTTTTGCTGAATGGAGTCATTGATGATTAGCCAGACATTGATCGAAATCCTGCGCTGTCCGAACTGTGTGCGCACCACCGGCGGCGAGCTCAAACTACACAAAGACGCGTGGTTCATCTGCCAAGACTGCGGACGAAAATACCCAATCGTGGATGATATCCCGGTCATGTTGATCGAAGAGGGCGATAAATGGACGAATGTGGCGGAAGGTAAACTGCCTGTCCCTCCACCTGCGAAATAACGTGCCTGTCTTACAAGATCTATTGAACGACCTGACAAGCGGAAGCGAACGCCGCGCAGAGAAGGCTGTCCCTGCACTGATCGAACTGGGTGACGAAGCCGTTCCCGCGCTGTTGGAACTCACCCGCTCTGCGGATGCAGACCAGCGCTGGTGGGGACTGCGCGTCCTGGCGCAGGTGCCTCATGCGCAAGCCGAATGGCTGGTCCCATTTCTGGATGACCCTGCCCGGGAAGTGCGTCAGTGCGCGGCGCTGGGGCTGGCGCTCAAGCCTGACGAAAGCGCGATTCAGCCTCTGGTGCATGCATTGAGCGATGAAGACTCCATGGTCAGCAGTCTGGCGGTCAACGCGCTGGTAAAGATCGGGAGCCCAGCCGTCCCATTACTCATCGACGTAGTGAAGAATTCCTCTCAATCGGCGCGCATCCATGCGTTGCGGGCGCTGGCTGAGATCCGGGATCACCGCGCCATTCCGATGATGATGAAGGTCATGGAGGAAGATTCGGCGCTGCTGCAGCACTGGGCAAAAGAGGGCTTGGACCGGCTCGGATTGGATATGGTATATATTAAACCCGTATGAACAGAATGAAGTTTATTAAAGACATAAAAATTGGACGTCCTTCCACGATGCAGATCGTTGTAATCGTGGCTGGGTTAATTCTGGCAGTGGGTGGATTCTTCCTGACGCGTAATCTGGTTACCTGCTGGAGGATCACACCTCTGCCTGGTACGCCTCCCTCCAACTGCGGGACCGTGGAAGCAGGATTGAATGGACCTGATCTGACGAATGATGAGGGCACACCGGTTCCTGATATAGAAGAACTGCCGCCGCCTATTGCCATCCCGGAGAGCGACCTCCCGCCTGCCTGGGACGGAGCCAGCCGCATCAATATCCTAGTCATTGGCCTCGATTACCGGGACTGGGTGGCAGGGGAAGGCGCGCCGCGTTCCGATACGATGATCGTGCTCACCATCGACCCGCTCAGTAAAACTGCTGGCATGTTGTCGATTCCACGCGATATGTGGGTCAATATTCCGGGGTTTGGGTACAGTCGCATCAACACCGCCTACTCATCGGGAGAGGGTAACAGACTGCCCGGGGGGGGACCCGAGCTTGCCCGCAAGACCGTCGAGCAATTCCTGGGCGTGCCAATTCAGTATTATGCCCAGGTGGACTTTTACACATTTGTCGAATTCATCGACCTGATCGGCGGGATCGAGATTTATAACGATGAGGAACTAAGGCTCGACCCGGTGGGCGAAGGTAAGGACAAGATCAAGCTAACCTGCTGCGGGATGCGGCAGCTGAACGGGGAGCGGGCATTGGCGTATGCGCGTTTCCGTAAGGATAAGGAAGGTGACGTCGCCCGTGCCAATCGCCAGCAGAAAGTGATCCTCGCCATTCGTGATAAAGTCCTCAGTCCTGAGAACTTCCCGGTACTGCTCGGAAAAGCCCAGCAGTTCTATGAAGAATTCTCTGCCGGCATCAAGACCAATATGCCTTTCGATACAGCTATACAACTTGGTGTGCTGGCGAAGGATATCCCGGTGGAAAGCATCAAGCATGGCGTGATCGATTACAACATGGTCTTGTTAGCTGACACCACACTAGGCGGAGAAAGAGCCGCCGTCATGAAGCCGCTTCCGGATAAGATCCGTGAACTGCGCGACCAGGTCTTTACCTCGGGAGGCGCTCTCAGTCCGCTTGCCGCGCAAAGTGACCTGACCGCCATGATGCAAGCAGATGGTGCACGGGTGCGCGTGCTGAACGGCACGTTCTCTGGCGGCTTGGAAACTGTCACCGGGAATTTCCTCCTTGCACAGGGAGTGCAGGTGACCGAAGCAGGACCGGCGGACGGCGCTTACAACAATACTGTTCTCGTTTTGTATTCGCCAAAGCTTTATACCTTGAAGTATCTGCAATCCATGTTTGGCGTTACCTCGAGCACACAGATTTGGTTCAGCCCGGACCCCACGTCCACAGTGGATGTAGAGGTGCGAATCGGGAACGATTGGGCAAATAATAATCCGATGCCCTAGGATCGAATCCTCTAGTCCCTCTCCCAAAACGGGAGAGGGGTTTTTTATTTAAGGCTGTTGGAACGTGAGTTTGATGCCGCCAAGGAAGGATGCACCTTCGGGGTCCCGGCATGTGGGCGCGCTGATGTTACGTGCGACCTCGCTGCCGCGCGCAAGCTCCACTGTATAGGATACACCAGCAGTCATGGTGTAATCCGCGTAGCCGTTTCCAAGCTCGGGCTTGAGACCGGTAAAGAAACGTTCCTCGCCGCCCTCCCAGGTGAGGATGATCTCTACACCGGCGAGCTGCCGACGGCTCCGGTTTAAGATCAGCACCTGCAGCAGCCCATTGGGAAGGTTTTCGTTGCAGACCGTTTCTTCTGCGTTCAGTGAGAAGGGTTCGCCGGGGGTAGGAGTGAAGGTCAGGGTGGGACGCGGGGTAGCTTCGATAACCGTCGGTTGTGTTTCGATCACTGTGAGCGCAGTTTCGAAGGCAGGAGGTGCTTCTGTGAAGAGCAGTGGAAGGTCTGTTGGGGGAGGCGCCGAGGTGGCTGTGAACGTGATCCCGGCATTGCTCACAACTTCAACGGTCGGTGCAGAAATGGGCGCGCTGCCTGCCTCGAGAGCAGATGCGAGCGCGACGACCAGCTCTGCGCGTTCGAAGTTCTGGCTGTTGGCGAGCATGCGCTGCGCCTGGGCATTTAGAGCCTCTGCGGAACTGGCGTCCTCGAGCAGGGCGAGCCGCGCCTGTGCACGCGGCAGATTTCCGTTTGCCGCGAAGGAGGCCGCTATGAGTGAGCGGTACTGGTCTTTGAAGTCGGCGCGCAGGGCAGCTGGCTGTGCATTGGTGACGCGACGCGGAGAGAGCACCCAGGAATAACCAAGACCAAGTCCCAGCCCGGCGAGGAGCGCCAGCAAGATGCCCCATGGGATGCGTCTCATGGGATGCCACTCCATGCCTGCAGGGCGGTAATGAGTTCCTGGATGAGGACGATCTCGGTGTCGGTGAAGTCGTTGGCGCGGGCGTAGGCAAGTCCATCTGCGGCGATGGCAGAGGGGGATTTCGTGCCGAAGATGGCTAATCGGCGGGCAGCCAGGCCCGGGTCCTGTTCGACACGGTAGGCTTCGGCGGTCATCAGAACGTAATCTGCTTTATAGTCTGAGCGGAGGGTATCGGGGGTCAGGTCGAAGTAGTCAACGGGATCGATGTACCAGCCGTAGGCGACCCCGATGGCAATGCCCGCGAGGAGGGCGAGGATGGTGAGAATCCAGCGGGTTGCACTCATAGAAAAATGCCCGGGCAGGTGACCGACGGCACCCAGAGACACTCCCGTACCGTTGCTGTCTTTCGACCCTGGCGGGATTTGAGAGGCTCTGCCGCGCCGGGCCTGCCCGGACGTGAGAAGGATAACCGAACTATGAAGTGATGTCAAATGTTACAGTGTTCTGCCCCTCACATCGACAATTTCAACGTAACGCCCATCCTTCCCCTGCGAACACAGGGGAAGGATAGAACACCACTATCACTGAGGCTTGTAGGCTGTGATCTTTGCGCTGTAGACCGCCTCATACACATCGGCGCGTGAGATCGTCTTTAGTTCGACGGTATCCTTGATATCATCCAATGCCGCGTCGACAGTTTCGCGGTCGAAGAATACCGGTGTGATGGAAACATTGGTAAAGCCGACCGCCTCCATCATTCCAATATACTCATTGGCTTCCACAGCACCTGCCACACAGCCTGCCCAGGCACTCAGGCTTTGTTTGATCGAGGCGGGCAGCGGACCATCTGTGACGATATCTGACACAGCCAGTTTGCCGCCCGGCTTGAGCACACGGAAGGCTTCGGCGAAGACCTTCGATTTATCGGGTGAGAGGTTGATCACGCAGTTCGAGATGATAACGTCCACCGTGCCGGATTCCACCGGTAGTGCTTCGAGAAAGCCCTGACGGAATTCCACGTTTCGGATGTTCAGCCGTTCCGCTCTGGACCTGGCACGTTCGATCATCTCGGGCGTCATGTCCACACCGATCACGTGCCCGGTCTCGCCGACCTTTTTGGCTGCGAAGAAGCAATCAAGGCCGGCGCCCGAGCCGAGGTCGAGCACAGTCTGCCCGGGCTGCAGGGAGGCGAGGGTGATCGGGTCACCGCAGCCATAACTGACGGTGGACTCGCCTTCCGGCAGAATAGTCAGTAGCTCTTCAGGGTAGAGTTTGCTTTCCGTGCTGCAACAAGCCGAAGAGCCATCTCCGCAGCAGGAGGCGTTGCTCTTAATTCGCTCTGCATAGTGTTCACGAACGGCCTCATGAATAGGGGTGTTTGTGGTCATGGTTTCTCCTTTTGAACGGAATACAAATTTGGTCATAATTTATATAGAAGATTGTCTATGTAATCTTGCAAAAAAAATTTTCCTGCAAATAAATTCTCTCTGTTTACCACCCGGTAAACAGAGATCTTACCTTAGCAGCAGCCACCACCGCCGCAGCAACCGCCTTCGCAGTCTTCACAACCACAGTCGTTGAGAACGTACAGTTCATTCATGGCTTTCACCTCCTTTCATATAGACGTTTGTCTATTGATTTAGACAAAAAAAGAGGCGGTCAGGGGTTGACGACCCTTATGACCGCTTCTGTTGCCTTTTCCTCGGGCGCGAACTTCAGCATGATCTGTCCGCAGCAGACTGCAATCCGTTCCTGATTGAGAGTATAAAACGTTTGCTTGCCTTCTTCGCGAATATCCACAAGATTTGCATCGCGCAAGATAGCAAGGTGATGAGAGATCGTAGGTTGGGATAAACCAATCTTTTCAACGATTTCGTTGACAGAAAGCCAGCAGCAGCAGCACTCGCTCATGATCTTCTGACGAGTCTCATCTGCAATGGCTTTGGCGAAGATGACAGGATTTGCTTTCATAGACGTTTATCTATTTGAGATTATATCGAAGTTTGTCTATTTGTCAAGACCCTGCGTGCCGACGTGCAGCGTGCCAATGCGTAATATTGTCTAAACCCCGGGAGATTGATGCATGAGGTTTGCAGGGGTTTTAGGCAGAATCTTGATCGCGAGCTGCAGCAGCGCCTCGCGTTCCGAGACTGTGATCAGACCCCTTCGCCGGAGCGAATCCACCAAATGTTCCAGTTCGAAGAGCATAACTTTGTTCTGACGAATCATTGTTTCAACAACCAAATAAGAGCCAGAGTATTGCATCTATTATCCCTTTCTAATCAATAAAACCTTTAATAATATTTCTTGATAATCACAAAGCCATAAAGTGCCAGACTGTAGGACCTCTCGCAAGACGATGATGGCATAACGTTTATTCGTGCGATTGATGCTATATGTCACCCTGAGTGTGCAAGGTTGCGTATTATACATTTGGCTGGTGAGCAGAAAAAGTAGGGACATCCCTAATTAATAGTGAGTGGAGTTGAAAGTTTCCTCCTTCATCTGCATCCTTGCAAGAATCTTATGACAAGATTATAAGTTTGAAATGCCTGGACTTCTATAGACATATATTGATCTCGTCTAGATGTTTGTACTGAATTCATGATGAAAATACGGGGACGCTTATCTACATTGTTGAAAAGGAAGCACAGCGGGAAAAAGGCATTTGTATCTTGATTTTCAACGCGTAACCTTGTATAGTAGTAGTAATTCTGATAAAAACACTCTGAGTTGAGGTGGGAACCAACACACGTTGTCATAAAGGCAGGGTTGATGAGTAACCATGGAGCCAGTGACCCGGCTGAGAAAGGAGTGTTGTCATCTGGCTCGAGAAACCTCTAAAGTAGATCCTCTCACTTAACAAAACTGTGTTTAATAATGATTGACGCTGCATGTGCCAACCCATAGAATTCTCTTTGTTGAATCATATTTTTGGTCACTCATGTAGAGATTGTATATAAGGGCTCTGGAGAGTAAATAGCGAAACCCACCGTAGGCATTGGTTTCGTTTTTTTATTGTGAACTACCTCCCTGCATGGCAGGCGAAATTGTTAATGAGGAAGGTTTGTTTCAGTGAAGATTGGTACTTTTTATTATTTACGGGTTGCGTTGATCATTGTTCTGATTGTTGTGCTGGTCGCGTCTGTGTTCCAGCCACAATCCATCGCCTCAGCAGCAGCCATCCTGACGATCAGTCCGCTTACATGGAACATCATCGGACTGGATAGCAATAATGTGAATGTCGGTCCGAACAACTTCCCGGTGGGGGCACGGGTCTGTAATACTGGGGATGCAGTTGCGACGAATGTAACTTCGTCTTTTGTGTGGGACAGCGCAGACCCATTCATTAATCTGCGTCCGGGGTCTCTTTCAATGCTCTCCATGGCGAGCCTGGGAGTGGGGGCGTGCACCGATTTCTATTATGAGGTGACCGTGACCCGAAACGCCTCTGCCTACGACCATGCGCGGCGCTATCACATCACCGCCACAGCCGATACCCTGGGCGTGGTCAGCACGCCCACGCCTCGTGAACTGTATGTGGAGCATCTGATCTCACAGAACCGCAATACCATTTCGGATGTGCAGTATGGAACAACAATCGGGACTCTGACGTCTGTAGCAAATGGTGGGACGATGTCGCTTGCAGTTGGGAACACGTACTTTATCCGTCTGAGGGGCGCGACTGCCACGCAGGGATATGAACAGATCGAAAGTTTTATAAACTTCCCGAACACTGTATTCCAGGTTTTATCTGTTTCAACGGACTATACGGCAGATACTTCGCCCTATGTGTCTGACCCCAGTGATATGCTGTATGGCGATGCCTGCCTATGGGAAAACAACCCGAACAGCCCGAACTATCGCGCCTGCAACAGCGTGGGGAAGGCAGGGGGAGGAGTCGAAGTTACATACCAGGTCCGTATCCTGAGTGTGGGCACTTCGAACCCTGAGCCGCTTGGCACATTGATCTATGACTTCTCCGGGAGCAGCTTCCACTACAATTCAGACTTTGGTGTCTCCACCCGCTACGCTTATATCCTTGATCCTTCAGCGGTGACAATCTCAAAGAGCTTCAGCCCGGATCCGACAAATGTGGGTGGTGTCTCCACCCTGACGTTCACGGTCACGAACCCCACGCCCGCCTCGTTCAGCGGATTGAACTTTACCGATACGTTCCCGACCACGCCGGGCGCGATGGTGGTGGCGAGCACACCCGGCGCATCCACAACGGGATGTGGAACACCCACGTTTGCACCCACTGCCGGGGCGTCATCGATCTCCTTCTCAAACGGGAGCATTGCTGCGAACAGCACCTGTACGATCAAAGTCAATGTGATAGTTCCGGCGACCGGCACATATACCAACACATCGGGCAATCTGTTCATTGGCACCCTTGATACTGGCAACTTCGCCACAGACACGCTGACGGTGAATACCGCGCCTCCGGGTCCCGCGCCGGTGTGCGGCTTGACGATGGTGCAATGGACATTTACCGGATATGCGGGCACCTCTCCGCCCTTCCCGGCGGCGAACACGCAAGCCGCGAATGTGTCCACGGCGGCAATCAGCACGGGTGGGAGCGCGCCCGGTTCCGCCTTCGCTGAAGCGGATGCGACATCCGGCAGCCCGAGCGCGCCTTCCATGTTGGTCTACGGCTGGGCCAATGCAGGTCCCGTCAACACTGCCACCTATCCCTTTGTGCAGTTCGCGATTGACACCAGCAAATACACAAATGTGAATCTGCAGCTCAACGCCCAGCGCAAAGCGAACGGACCTAATAACGATTCGGTGTATATCAGCACGGACGGTGTGAACTGGACTCTGGAGAGTACGTTCGCCTCCACAACGTCCTGGGCGAGTTATGGTCCCTTCGACTTTACCGGGCAGACCAGCACCACCAGCACAACGTTTTTCAGAATCTACGGAACCGGAGCCAACACGCCCAGTAAGGGAGCGGACCTTAATCTAGACAACGTGACCTTCACCGGCTGCGGCACGCCCTCCTCGCCGTCCTTCAGCAAGGTGTTTTCGCCAAATCCTGTAGCGGCAGGAGCGACCTCCACACTCACCTTCACTCTGACCAACCCGAACACAGCTCTCGCTCTGAGTGGGATTGCCTTTACCGATACCCTGCCAGGCGGGCTCACTGTAACAACGAGCTCGTCGGCGCAGTGCGGCGGAACGCTTTCCACAACGGCTCCACAGACAATTTCTTTCAGCGGGGGGACTTTAGCGGCAAGCGCCTCGTGCAATATCACGGTGACGGTGACAACAGGAGCCTCCGGCATCTATGACAACATTAGCGGGTTTGTCTCCTCCACCCAGGGAGGCACGAACACTGGGCCGACCGGCGTTGCATCCGCCTCTCTCACTGTTTTGAAACCGCCGAGCATCTCGAAGCTGTTTGCCCCAAACCCCATCCTGGCAGGTGGCACCTCAATGCTCACCTTTACGATCACGAATCCCAACCTGAACAACTCTCTCTCGAGCGTTCAGTTTTCAGACGCCCTGCCTGCCATCCCGGCACAGATGCGCGTTGCCGCCGCGCCCGGCGCCACTACCAGCGGATGTGGCGCGCCGACGTTTGTGCCTGTTGCCAATGCCACCTCAATTTCCTTTACAAACGGAACCATAGCAGCCGGCGGCACGTGCACCGTCGCAGTTAATGTTACCGCGCCGAACACAGGCACCTACACTAACACGAGCGGGGCTGTGCAGGCGACCGTGTCTGGAACAACTACTACGGGCAACACCGCGACAGATGCGCTGACTGTGAATGCCCCCAGCCCTGCCATCCAATTGCTAAAGCAGGTCTCCACCAGCGCTACAGGACCCTGGACGTCGTTTATCGCGGTGAGCACCGGTGCAAATGTGTATTATCAGTTTACGGTTGAAAATGCCGGGGACGTGGAACTCTCCTCAATTAGCATCTCTGACCCCACCTTGCCTTTTGCTGCAACAGCATGTAATCCCGCGTGGACGACTCCCTTACCCGTTGCTGCGGCGGGGAATGAAAATCACATTGACACCTGTGTAGTTGGGCCGGTCGCGGCTTCTTCGGGCTCACACTCGAATACAGCAACCGCCTCCGGCACGTTCGGAGGGACTCCGTATACAGATGCCTCGACAGCAACCTACGCAACGACAGGGCTGACCATCCTGAAAAGCGTTACGGAAACGTTCTTTATTTCTGCGGGTGAGATCTTACATTACAGTTTTAACGTGACCAATAGTGGTGCTGCCCCCCTGCTGGGTCCCGTGACCGTGGCGGATGATAAAGCCACAGACGAGACCTGCCCGGCGGTGACGACGGTCGGTGATCTGGATGATTACCTGGATCCGGGTGAGGCAGTTACGTGTACGGCAACCTACACCGTGCAGGCTGTGGACGTTACAGCCGGTTTTGTGACGAACATTGCTGCTGCGACCGCGGGCAGCGTAAGCTCGAACACCGCCAGCCAGACGGTCAATCGTCAGGTTGCAGATCTGATCGTGACCAAGTCCAATAATGTGAGCGGGAGTGCGGTCCAGAATAACTCTTTCGAGTGGATGATTACCGTCAGCAACAGCGGTACTGGTACAGCCTCTTTTGCGGATACGCAGGTCATGCTGAGCGATGCCTTGCCAGGAGTGGCTGCCTACTATTCTCAGGGCAATCTCACCGTAGCAAATGGTAGCCCCTCGCCTACAGGCACGATCAGTTGTTCGATCGCTGGGACGACACTGAGCTGTGTGGCGAGCGGCGCGGTGACCTTACCCAGCGGCGCCTCGTTTAGTATCACGTTTGTGGTGACACCCACGGCTGCGGGTGGACTCGCGAACACCGCGATAGTGGACCCGAATAACAATGTGACAGAAAGTAACGAAGCCAACAACGCGGGTTCAGATACCGTCACTGTGCTTGCGCCGACCAACACCCCTACGAACACGCCCACCAACACGGCTACGAATACCCCGACCAATACACCAACCGCTACGGCAACATCTACAAATACTGCCACTAGTACACCCACAGACACGCCTACCAACACCCCAACAGATACTGCTACCAGCACACCTTCGCAGACTCCGACCTCGACAGCTACCCCATCGGATACACCAACTACTACAGCAACAGCTACACATACGGCTTCGAATACGCCTACAGAAACTCCTACAAATAC
>JAICQC010000512.1 GCA_025938055.1 Anaerolineales bacterium
CGTTTTGCGGTATGTCGAATGCAATAATGCGATGGTTCAGCAGCATGATCCGGTCGAAATGACGTGCTGCCTGGTCAAGATCGTGCGTGGCAACGATGACAGTTACATTCTGATGCCTGAGCGTGTCCAGCAAGTTGAGAAGACTTTCCTGCGCAGGGGTATCCAGCCCGCTCAAGGGTTCGTCCATCAGCATGAGCTCAGCTTCCTGGGCGAGCGCCCGGGCGATGAACATGCGCTGCTGCTGGCCTCCTGAGAGTTCGCTGATCTGCCGCGCCGCCAGGTCCGATAATTCCACCGTCTCGAGCGCACCTCGGACGTACTGCCAGTCTCGTTTGCGGGGCCAATTCAGCAAGCCGAGTTTGGCAGAACGCCCCATCATAACCACATCTGCCACGCTGACCGGGAAATTCCAATCCACCTGACTGCGCTGCGGGATATAAGCAATGCAGACGTGTTCGCGCGGGCGCGAACCTGATATGTTTACTTCCCCTGTCTCCGGCGGCAGGACTCCGGCGATCACTTTGAACAGTGTACTTTTTCCGGCGCCGTTCGGTCCCACTACGGCGATGCGTTCTCCCTCGTGCAGATGGAACGTAATATCATCGAGGGCAACGCGCCCGTTATAGTGGACGCTGATATGCCGCACATCGAGAATAGGTTTGTTAAGTTGATGATCAGTATTTGGATACATACTTTTGTCGTTCAATATTTAAGAGCTTCAACGATCTTTGTTACGTTATATTTCATCATATCGATATAGGTCGCGGCAGGCGCGCCTTCCGTTAGCGATTCAGTATGCAGGTCCGTCACAACCATAACACCGGTTTCCGCCGCGATCTGCTGCGCAAGCGCCGGGTTGTCTGATGCGTCCAGGAAGATAGCAGGCACCTCATGAGTTCTGATCTGTTCGATCAGGTCTGCCATTTGCTGGGCAGAGGGAGAGGCATCCGAACTAAAGCTTGGGATGATTGCTCCGACCACAGTAAAGCCATATCGTTCTGCGAAATACCCGAAGGCTTCATGGTTGGTGACCAGCACCCGGCGCTCGAGTTCGACCTGTGTGACCTGCTCCTGGATCCAGGTATCAAGTTCTGTGAGTTCTGCGATGTACGCGCCCGCGTTGGATCGATAAACATCAGCGCCCTCCGCGTCGAACTGGATCAACCCGTCACGGATGTTCTCCGCATAGGCCGTCACATTATTTGGGTCAAGCCACAGGTGCGGGTCCGTACCGTGCTCGTTCGCCGCATCGCTCCGCAGTTCCACGCCTGCGGAGGCTTCGATCAACATTTTTTCGCCGCCAGCGTTTTCCAGTAAAGACTCCAGGAAATGTTCGTATTCCGCACCGTTAATTACTAGCAGCCCGCTCTCACTGATTCTTGCCGCATCCTGCGGCACAGGCTGGTAGGAATGCGGGTCCACGCCCAGCGGGAGGAGAGATTCGACGACCAACCGGTCGCCTGCCACGTTGCGGGCGACGTCTGCCAGGATGCTGGTGGTGGTCAAAATATCGGGGGCAGCCGTCCCTGAGCAGGAAGCGAGCGCCAGTGAAAAGACAAGAGTCAAGATCTGGAGGGAGCGTCCAGTCACACAGTTCTCATTCGTGATCCAATTCCGCGCTTTCACCGGGAAGGACTTCCTTTTTGAGCAGGAAATAGGCGCCGGTGAAGTGGTCATCGATGCTGCCCACCAGGAGTGCCCGGCGGCTTGGGAGCATGTGAACAACCTCCCAGCCCTCCAGTCCATGGCGTTCAAGCGCAGGGACGTTGAAACCTTCACCGAGAGGATCCTCGCCCATGAGGGCACCTGACGGAAGGTAGACCATTTTGTAGCGAAAAACCTTACCACCGCTCTGCAGCCTACTCTTTGCAGTCGTAATCCGGGCACGGTGTTCACGCTCACGCTCGGCTTCGAGATCGCTGCGCATTCTTGCCAGCTCGGGAGAATCGAAGATTTCCTGGGCAGTCTCGCGCATATCATCATCGTCACTCATCATCGCGCTGAGCAGAAATTCATAGCCGCGGCGGTCCCCAAGCATGACGAGCCCTTCGGCTGCATCGAGCCGGGTTATCCATTCATCATCTTCGGTCATCAGTTCAAAGAGGGTTTCAGTATCACGCATCCGAACGAGTTCACTGATCTGAGAAGCCATATCTCCTCCAGGGGTAATCTACGGAGATTGTATCATCAGGGGCAGAAATTTCCGGGCAACCAACTGTAAGCAGGCTGTAACCAACACAGGACTATACAGGCTGGGAATATCGTGTATGATTCCGGCCATGAAATCGGGTTAGAATGCTTAAAAAATTTCGGCATCAGTTTCTTCTTGATCTGGGGGAAATGGAGGGTGAGTATCGCGCTTCTCACCTCAGGGACGATATCAGGCAAAGCACTCTATATATCTTGATAGCCATAATCAGCGTACTGAGCATGATCGGCACAGACAGCCTCGTCGACAATGCGTCAACAAACGTACGGATGTGGCTGACCATCTCACGCAGCGCATTTGCCGTTATTTCCGGCCTGGTCATGGTCGCGATCTGGAGAACGGTAAAAGTCAAAGTTTATGACCAGCTGATGCTTGTGTGGTTGTTTCTCACAATTCTGTTCCTGCTCCTGTTCAACTATACACGTCCCACAGGTTTCCTGACCACCTCGTATGACGTCATCCTGCCCTTTGCAATCTACATTATTTCACCCTTGAAGGTTTTATACAGCCTTCTGCTGGCTGCAGGCTTTTCAGCCGGCACGATCTATATTGATTTTTTCCACAAAACAGGCATCGACCCGGCAATGCTGAACATGGTGATCGTCTCGCAGGTAATTGTCCACGTACTGGGGTTAGGGTCGGGAATCCAGATCCAGTCCTACCGGCGCAAATCCTTCCGGGCTTTTATGCAGGAAAAAGACGCCAAGGAGATGGTGGCGTACCTGGCAAACATCGACCCGCTGACCAAAAGCTACACACGCCGGCAGTTTTTTGACCTTGCCGAAACTGAATTCCAGCGCTTCTCGCGCTATCACAGGCGGTTATCCATGCTCGTGCTCGACGCCGATCACTTCAAGAAGATCA
>JAICQC010000109.1 GCA_025938055.1 Anaerolineales bacterium
TGATATACCATTCCTGCAGTAAATATGCCAGTCCCTGATCGCTGTATTCCACCTTCTTGTCCTGGGCGACACGCTTGAAGATCTCACGATATTCTTCGTAAGAGGGATCGCCGATCTCGATCTTGTGCCGCAGGCGGCGCAGGAAGGCTTCGTCGACAAGATCTTTTGGCGGCAGGTTGGTCGAGAATACGATCAACACGTCGAACGGCACTTCCACTTTGCGTCCGTTATGGAGGGTGAGGAAATCCACGCGGTTTTCGAGCGGGACGATCCAGCGGTTGAGCAGGTCACGCGGGCGCACCTGCTGCCGTCCGAAGTCGTCAATCAACAGGATGCCGCCGTTGGCTTTCACCTGGAACGGGGCTTCATAAAACTTATGGACCTCATCGTAGACGAGATCAAGACCTTCCAGTGTCAGCTCGCCGCCCACGACAATGAACGGGCGTCGTATCTTCACCCAGCGCGGGTCGCGGCGCTGGCTCGTGCGCAGGTTTCCCGTGCCCGGGACATTCGTCGGGGTTTCCGAATCGGGCGCAAGCCGGTGGCTCACCTGGTCGTAGACCTTGATCACCTGTCCATCTAGATACAATGCATATGGAATATACATAGATTGGGTCAGTACCAGGTTCCCAAATGCACGCGCCACACTTGTCTTGCCATTGCCGGGAGGTCCGTACATGAAGATCGACGTGCCCGAGTTAAGCGCGGGACCTAATCGCTGAAAGGTCGATTCGGACATGACCATCTGCGACAGGAGCTGGCGCATCATCCGGGAGGTGACGGTCGTACGTCCGGTCTTTTGGCGGCGAATGGCTTCGTTGTACACCTCAAAGGGAACCGGCGCCGGTCCGGCGTACTGGCTGCGCTCCAGCGCCTCACGCGCCCGTGTAATCCCCGCGCTGGTAATGCCATAGGTATACGCGCCTTCACCCAGCCCGCCCTGTGATGACTTTACTTCCAGCATTTTCTCGCGCTTGAGCGCTTCCAGGATCCCATCTGTGACACCTGCAAACGGCAGGGCGATCAGCTCCGCGATCTTAAAACCGCTCATATATCCCTGCGAGTAGAGAATTTTTAATGCCAGGTCCTGCAGCCAGAGATGGGCTAAACCTGTGTCTTCCACTGAGTTAATTGGGGGCGGTGAAAATACTGCCGGACCTGCCGATGGTCTTCCGAGTGGATTATTCATTGCAACTCCCATAGGGAATGCTCCATTAAGATAAGAATTTGAGTGCATACAAATTATACTTCCTCTTATCTTAATCTCTGCTTGCACTTGATTTACACCTGCATGTGTTCCAGATGAATACATCCGTGCGGTGCGTCACGCGCCAACCAGGCACATTCGATTATCGTATATAATCGTGGGCACTATGAACCTGTCCATCGTCATACCGGTCTACAATGAGGCCGAAAATATCGGGGAAATTGTCAAACGGGTGCAATCCACAAAACTTGCCAAGGAAATTATCGTCGTAGATGATGGCTCAGGGGATGGAACCCGCGATGTTCTACAGAAACTGGACGGTAAGAAAAAGGTGCGTGTGATCCTTCATGAACGCAACCAGGGAAAAGGCGCGGCCGTAATCACCGGTTTGAGAGCCTCCCGGGGCGATGTGTTGCTGATCCAGGATGCCGACCTCGAGTATGATCCGCGTGATTACCCGACTCTCTTGCAGCCCATTCAGGAAGGACTCGCAGACGTGGTCTATGGTTCCCGCTTTCTCGGCGCGCCGCACCGTGTGACTATGTTCTGGCATCTGATTGCCAACCGTCTGTTGACACTAATGACCAACATCCTGTACAACACGATCCTGACCGATATGGAGACTGGTTATAAAGTCTTCCGTCGTGAAGTCATCGAGGGGATGAATATCCGCGCCAAACGCTTCGACTTCGAGCCGGAATTCACCGCAAAGGTGCTCAAACGCAACTATCGCATCTTCGAAGTGCCGATCTCCTTCAACCCGCGCGATTACTCACAGGGGAAAAAGATCAAGCTGAAGGATGCCTTCGAAGCGGTGTGGACGTTATTGAAATATCGTTTTATGGATTGAGCGATAAGAGAGAGGCGTCGAGGGCGACTCTCTTTTTACTTGTTCACAGTCACGTTGTACTCGTAGATGTAATCCCCTGCCGCGAAATCGGCAGCCCCGTCATTGATCTCCTGGTCGAAGGTGGCGACCGCCTCCAGGTGGTATTCGCCTGAAGCCCAGTCTGACATTAACACACCAAAATCCAGGCACACAAATCCATCTGGCCGGGTAAACGTCACGGGATGCACCACATCGTCTCCCAGCTCCTCTCCATTGAAGTAAAGATTCACATTGATGTGTTCAAAATTCTGCTGAAGGATTTCATCGGTTATCGTGCACCAGCCATAATTGAAATAGGTCGGTTTATCATCTGTAATGTTGACCGTGAAGGTAAGAGTGCCGGGCTGTGCATAATCTTGCTCGGTGTACTGCTCCTCCGCCAGAGCCTGCAGGTAGACCCAGTCCCCGCCCCGCAGGGTTTCCAGTAGAGCATCGGCATCCTCCTCCATGGTTGGCATGGGCGCTTCCGAGTCCGATTCGCGGTTCAAGGGGATCATGCCGGGCAAAAGGCACGACATGATAAGGAAACAACTCACGATCATTACGAACTTCGCTGTGAACGCTCTGGTTTTCATAGGCTGTCTCCTTTGACATGGCAATTATAAACACCTTACCCGTTTTCTCATGATGTTCCGGACAGGGGGAGTTACATTTTTGCCAGCGATACATGGCAGGTATAATCCGGCTGTGGACTGGCAGAAACAGATCGAGGCTGAATTTGAAAAGGCTGAAGAGGCGCGTGCCCGTGGCAACGAGGGGCAGGCACGCGTCTGTGCGCGCCGCGCCGCAGGCATCGCGGTCCGGGAATATCTACTGCGGAAGGGAATCCGCCCTCCGAGCGTGAGCGCCTACGATCTGCTGAACCAACTCAAGACCGACCCGAATCTTTCGGCTGACCTGAGGCGGATCGCCGAGCACCTGACGCTGCGCGTGACTGAGGAATTCAAATTGCCTGTCAACGCAGATCTGGTTGCGGAGGCGAGAAAATTCTGTGTGGAACTCTTAATACCCAGGGAATGAAAATAAATAGACCCTGATGGACCTCAGGGTCTATTTTGCTTCAGTTTTTCTGCTTTCTATTTTCTTCCAACCAAATAATAGAGGGCGCGTCCGACAGTGATCAGGATCAACATACCAGACATCACACCGCCCAGGACAACGAACATCCGCTGCCAATCACGCAGGCGCGACACGATCTCCTCCGGCTGGAGGAAGCTGATCCGCTCGCGCAGACGCTGGACAACCTCATTCGGGGGAGTTACGGGTCTGAGCGTCCCTGCCAGATGCGCTTCGAGCGCACTTAATTGATCTTCAGAAAGTCTAGTCCTGCTTCTCATCATCTTTTGTTACTCATCGGTTGTCAAACACGACGACAATCCAGCATTTTGGTTACTCATTATCCAGATTGATGTTCTGGTCACCTAATTGATCTCGCAGCGCCAGAAGTGTGCGGTGATAGAGACTTTTAACAGCGCCTTCACTGCGTCCCATGATCGCGCCGATCTCTGCGTTCGACATGTTCTCGACGAACTTCAGAATCAGGAGATTCTGTCGTTCAGCAGGCAGACGCCGGATGAACCTGAGAAGCGCGTCCTGTTCCTGCGAGCGGACCAGGTTCCGTTCCGGGTGGTCCCCTTTCGAGGGCAACACCGGCACGTCATTAATGGGGATCTCCTGCCGCCGGCTACGGTCACGGTGCCAGTTGGCAACCAGGTTGTGTGCGATGCGATACAACCAGGCGGAAAACGGGACGCCGCGGTCCGTATAGTTTTGAATGTGGTTCATCGCCCGTTGAAAGACGCGGGCGGTGAGATCCTCCGCGTCGTGGAGGTTCCCTGTTCGGTAGTACACATAGTTGAAGATGCGGTCAATATAACGCTCGTAGAGCATACCGAAAGCATCCCGGTCGCCCTGTGATGCACGCGTCAGCACATCTTCTTCATTGAATTCGAGTTCCGGCACGGTGAGTCCCTACCGGCAGGGTTGTAAAACATAACCCCGACGGGTTTTGGAAGTTTCAGGGAGTATAACATGTCACATTTTTATTTCATAATTGTCAAGAAATGCCCACTGCTCTTCGTAACCGTCAATGATTCATAAGAATTGAGTCAGAGTTTGGGTAGACTGGATATGGATTGGTATAATAAAAGATTGCGGTTTTCAATATTCTCATGTCATTCTCACGAAGTACACCGTGACGGTGTGAACAACCGTAGGGAGATTCTTCGCTACGCTCAGAGCGACATGCAAAATTAACGATAATTGAAACAAATGTGCTATAATTAATTCGCCTTTTCCACCCTTAGAAAAGGTTAACGTATGTCATCCAATTCCATTCGTGTGGTCGGTGCACGTGTGCATAATCTTAAGAACATCACGGTCGAGATCCCGCGCGATAAGTTCGTTGTCATTACGGGTTTGTCTGGCTCGGGGAAGTCTTCGCTTGCCTTCGATACGATCTTTGCCGAAGGGCAGCGCCGCTATGTCGAGTCACTATCCGCCTACGCCCGTCAGTTCATCGGGCAGATGGACAAGCCGGATGTAGACCATATCGAGGGGCTCTCCCCGGCTGTCTCCATTGACCAGAAATCCACCTCGCACAACCCCCGTTCCACGGTGGGCACCGTTACCGAAATCTATGATTACCTCCGGCTTCTGTTCGCCCGCGCCGGCATCCCGCACTGTCCTATCTGTGGGCGTGAGGTCGCGAAGCAATCGGCTCAGGAGATCGTGGACCAGATCGAAAAACTGCCTGAGGGGATGCGCATCCTGAT
Organism: Anaerolineales bacterium; assembly: GCA_025938055.1. Next base: position 4,871 of record JAICQC010000109.1, read on the forward strand.
TCTCTCTCCGCTGGTCCGTGCCCGCAAAGGGACCTATCAGGCGGTGTTCGAAGAGATACGCAAAGCCGGTTTTGCCCGCGCCCGCGTGGACGGACAGGTTCACAGTCTCGACGATGAGATCAACCTCGACCGCTACAAGCAACATACCATCGAAGCTGTCGTCGACCGCCTCGTCATCACACAGGAGGGAGACAAAGAGGAGCAGAAGGCTGCCCGTACCCGCATTACCGACTCGGTGGAAACCGCGCTCAAGTTCGGCGAAGGCTATGTTTCCATCAACCTTGTAGACAAGAACGAAGACATCAATTTTTCAGAACATCTCGCCTGTCCGGAACATGGCACGACCATCTCCGAGGTGGAGCCGCGCACCTTTTCTTTTAACACGCCGCAGGGCGCCTGCCCGGACTGCCAGGGACTTGGCTCCAAGCTCGAGATCGACCCGGACCGTATCATCCCTGACTCGGACCGCACCCTCAATGAGGGCGCGATCGCCAGCATGGAGTGGAGCGGACCGAAGGAAGACGGCGGCTACTATTGGCAAGGATTGGAAGCCGCGGCACGAGCCTACCGGATCGACCTTGATACGCCGGTTCGTGAGTTGACCCAGGACCAGCTCAAAATCATCCTCTATGGTACCGGTGACCGGCAAGTCCAGATGACATACAAGAATTCAAATGGACACGAGTTTCGCTTCTCACGTGCCTTCGAAGGGGTGATCACCAATCTGGAACGGCGTTACAAAGAGACCAACTCGGAATTCATCCGTGAGAAGATCAACGAGTTTATGTCCGATCGCCCCTGCCCCACCTGCCAGGGCAAACGGCTCAACCCGGCCGCACTGGCAGTGACCGTGGATGACATGAGCATTATCACAGTCACATCCTGGCCCGTGCTGACCACCCTCGAATGGGTCAAGAAGATCTCCGGCAAGAATTCACCGCTCACGGCAAAACAGAAAGCCATCGCTGAACGTGTGCTCAAGGAAATCAGCGAACGGTTATCTTTCCTTGTCAATGTAGGTCTGGATTACCTGACTCTCAATCGTTCCGCTGTCACGCTATCAGGTGGCGAAGCACAGCGCATCCGCCTCGCGACGCAGGTAGGCTCGCGGCTGGTAGGTGTGTTGTATGTGCTGGATGAGCCGTCCATTGGGCTGCATCCCCGCGACAACGCCAGGTTGCTGGATACGCTCAAGGGACTGCGCGACCTAGGCAACACGGTCCTGGTTGTTGAACATGACGATGAAACGATCCGCGAGGCGGACTGGGTCGTGGACCTGGGGCCGGCGGCGGGGGAGCACGGCGGGCGCGTCATTGCGGAGGGAACTCCGAAGCAGATCCTGGCGCATCCCAAGTCGTTAACAGGACAATATCTCTCGGGGCGCAAGCAGGTTGAGATCCCGAAGGAGAGGCGTGAGGGGAACGGCAAAGCGCTGAGGATCGTTGGCGCCTTGGCGAACAACTTGAAGAACCTCGATGTCACCATACCGCTGGGCAAACTGGTCTGCATCACAGGCGTGTCGGGTTCGGGCAAATCCACTTTGATGAGCGACATCCTGTACAGCGCGCTTGCCGCGAAACTGATGGGGGCGCGCACCATGGCAGGCGACCATGAACGCATCGAAGGAATCGAGCATCTCGACAAGATTATCAATATCGACCAGTCCCCGATCGGCCGCACGCCGCGCTCGAACCCCGGTACGTACACCAGCCTGTTCGACGAGATTCGCAAGCTCTATGCCGAGTTGCCGGAGAGCAAGATACGCGGATACAAGCCCGGGCGCTTCTCGTTCAACGTGCATGGCGGTCGCTGTGAAGCCTGCCAGGGACAGGGCGAGCTGCGCATCGAAATGCAGTTCCTGCCAGACGTCTACGTGCCATGCGATGTCTGCCACGGCAAGCGCTTCAACCGTGAAACGCTGCAGGTTCTGTTCAGGGACAAACATTCGATTGCCGATGTGCTGGATATGACCGTTGATCATGCGCTGGAAGAGTTCAAGAATTACCTGCCGATGCTCAATAAGCTGAAACTGTTACAGGAAGTGGGGCTTGGCTACGTGCGCATCGGTCAGCCGGCGACAACTCTCTCAGGTGGTGAGGCTCAGCGCGTGAAGCTTTCGAAGGAGCTCTCGCGTCGCGCCACAGGACGCACCCTCTATGTGTTGGACGAACCCTCCGTCGGCTTACATGCCGCGGACGTCCACAAATTGATCGAGGTCCTGCAGCGCCTCGTAGATGCGGGCAACTCCGTGCTGATCATCGAACACAACCTCGACATCATCAAGGTTGCAGACTGGCTGATCGATCTGGGACCCGAAGGCGGCGACCGCGGCGGCGAGCTGCTGGCTGAGGGTACACCCGAGCAGGTGATGAAAGTCAAAGGGTCCTATACGGGGAAATACCTTAAAGCCCATATGAAACAGAATGCACACAAGAAAACCATAGATAGCTAACCAGGGGAAAGTCCTTGTTTGGCTGTTTTCTCGCGCCAACTGGCGCTTCTGTACGATCTTCCCAAACCCCACGCCAGAAGGCTCAATTTTCAGGTAGAATTATTTCCCGTGCGGGAGGGATGCCCACTTCCCGGTATCTTTCCTGTATAAAAGGAAACCATCATGTTGAATCGAACTCCAGGTAATACCTCAAACACCATCAATTCCTTCCGCAAGAAACGCCAGTTACAGGGAAAGGCTATGATGTACGGAGCCATCGCGCTGGTCGTACTGGGATTGATCCTGCTGATCTACTGGCTGACTCGACCCAACCAGCCCCTTGGTCAGTTTTTTGCGACCGATACTCCTACCGCAACCCTCACGTTTACCCCGACGAATACCACTACACCCACCCTGACCCCGACGATCACCGAAACACCTACGATAACCGTCACGGCAACACCTTCCGAGCCCTTCCCCTATATTATTCAGGAGGGTGACACGCTCGACGCCATCGCACAGAGATTTAACCTGGGAGGAGATGGTGTTCTATTGATCCTTGACCAGAACCCCCAGATCATGAGTGACTTCGGCGGCATTATCCAGGTCGGCCAGGAGATCACGATTCCTCTCCCAGGCACAACCCGCGTCACCTCCACACCCATCCCGGCTAGCCTGCCAAGTGGTACAAGAGTGGAATATCAGGTTCTGCCGGGTGATACGCTGGCAGGTATTGCCGTCAGATTCAATAGTTTGCAGGAAGACATACTGGCTGCAAACCCTGAAATGGGTGAAGATGCAAACGCTCTTCAAGTTGGGCAGGTCCTGCAGATTCCGGTCAACCTGATTACGCCGACACCCACGCTGCCTTCGACCTCCACGCCGGTCAGCCCAACCGTAGAGGGCGGACAGGCCACGGCTGCAGCCACATCAGCCGCCTCGACCAGCGCGCCCGGCGGAACTGCCAGCTGCTCCTTCGACGAAAACGCCCAGTTCATCACGCAACTGGAAACACTCATCAATGACGAGCGCGCCGAGGCTGGCTTGCCGGCTCTTACAGTCGACGCCCAATTGACCGAGGCAGCTGAGGCTCATGCGACAGATATGCTCTGCAACGATTATTTCAGCCCGATGGGGCTGGATGGTTCCACACCTGAGGACCGGGTCGAGGAAGCCGGCTTTGACGCATCGCTGGTTGCTGAGAATCGTTTCGCGCTGCATCCTGCCTTTGGCGGCAATCCGCAGGCTGCCATCGACTGGTGGCTCAACGATCCAGAAGCAAGGGCTGACCTGTTGCATGAGGATACAACTGCGATGGGTATCGCCTATGTTACATCGGAGGAGAGTCTGTTTGGCGGCTACTTTGTGGTCGTTTCAGCAGCACCGTAACACATTGTTTAGTCCAATCGGTATATTACTGGACAAAACCTATCGCCTCATGTAAAATACATCGCTATCATTAAAGAAAGGCAAGAAATTTCCCGAAGAACACCGGGACTATAGTTTGGAGGAAGACCTTGGCTAACATTAAGTCGCAAATCAAACGAAACGTGCAGAACGAGAAGCGTCGTCTGCGTAACCGCAATATCCGCGGTGCCGCTCGTACTGCCGTCAATCAGGCACGTGCATCATTCGAGGCGAATGAGCCCGAAACCAAAGCAGCGATCTTGAAGGCGATCAGCACCCTCGATAAAGCCGCCGAAAAGGGCATCATTCACAAGAACAATGCCGCCCGCCGCAAGGGGCGCCTGATGAAGAAACTCGCTTCATTCGAGAATGGAACTTCTGCCGCAGCAGCGAAGCCTTCCAAGGCAAAGAAGACCTCCAAGTAATTCGAATCACTTTTCCCGCGAAAAGCATGAGGGACCATAGAGTTTCCGAAAAAAGGACGGGAGTCGCAAGGCTCCCGTTTTTATTACCTGTTGATATAATCTCCAAACCATCCTACCCACAGGACGACTACGCTGTGTTTCAAAAAGAACAACAACTTATCGAAGACAAAATCAAAGCCTATAGCGCGGCAAACGATATTTCCCTCGCCGACCTGAAATGGCAGCCCATCCCCTTCTCGGGAGAGTGGGGTGTTTCCACATCGTTTTTCCAGACCGCGGCAAATGAATCTCGGGCGGGAAAGGGAACAAAACTGCCGGTGCCGCAGCGCGCCCAGGAGATGGCTGAGCAGGTGAGGGCGGAGATCGGGAGTATGCCCGGGATCAGTCACATCGAGGCGGTGAAGGGATATCTGAATCTCTACTTTACAACATCCGAATATGCGCGACGGGTGGTGGATGAAGTGCTTGCCTCCCGCGCGGACTTTGGGCGGGGCGCGCCGAAAAACGAGCGCGTCATGGTCGAATATGCCCAGCCGAACATGCTTCATTCCTTCCACATCGGGCATGCACGGAATACGATCCTGGGCGAGGTACTGGCACGTCTGACCGAGTTTGCGGGCTTTGACACGATCCGCGCCTCCTATCCGGGCGACCTTGGGCTTGGTGTGATTACTGTTCTCTGGATGTATGACAAGTTCTATAAGGGACAGGAACCCGCAGGAGTCCATGAACGCGGTCAGTGGATGCTCAAGCTGTATATCGAAGCCAACAATCTTCTCACCAAAAAAGAAAATGAAACTCCTGAAGAGACGGCGCAGCGCGAAGCCTATGACGCCGAACGCCGGGAGATGTATCGCAAGTATGATGCAGGGGATCCGTATGTTCGTGAGTTGTGGCGTGTAACCCGTGAATGGGCGCTGGAAGAACTACGAGCTATTTTGCGATTACTCGACGTAAAAATGGACGTCTGGTTCTTTGAATCAGAGGCAGACGAACCATCCAAGGAGATTGTTGAGGAATTGATCCAGAAAGGCATCGCGGATGATGAGCGCCCGGAAGGGGGCGCGGTCATTGTGAAAATCGACGAGAAGCTTGGACTCACCAAGGAAAAATATCGCACGAATGTATTGCTGCGCTCAGACGGCACAACTCTTTATCTTACCAAGGATCTGGCGCTGGCAAAGATCAAATTTGAACAATACCATGTGGATCGATCGATCTATGTTGTGGATGTGCGCCAATCGCTTCATTTGCAACAGGCATTTGCCATTTTGAAATTATGGGGCTTTCCGCAAGCCGAAAAATGCTACCACCTGGGGTATGGATTCGTAAGTCTGCCGGAGGGAGCCATGTCGGCGCGGCGTGGACGTGTCGTCCTGTTCAAGGATGTATATGATGAAGCCATCAAACGTGTGCTGGCTGTGGAATCCGAGCGAAGCGGAAATATTCCTGAAGAAGAACGCGTACAGATCGCAGAGCAGATCGGGCTGGGCGCGCTGGTCTATTCGATGCTGGCGGTGGATAACAACAAAGACATCGTCTTCGACATCGACGCGGCGCTTTCGTTTGATGGACGGACCGGACCTTATATTCAGAACGCGCACGTGAGAGCCAACTCGATCCTGAAAAAGTCGAAAGTTGAAGGCGACGTCCCGAGCCTGTCGATGGGTCAAATGCCTGTCCCTTCGACAGGCTCAGGGCAGGCTGTTCAATCTGCAACTTTTGACTTTGAACTCACGAAACACGAAATCGAATTAATTGAACAAATCTCGCGTTTCCCGAATGCAGTGCAGCAGGCCGCGAACGAATATCGTCCGCTGGTGATGGCAGCCTACGCCTATGACCTGGCGAACGCGTTCCACTCGTTCTATCACGCCGTACCGGTACTGCAGAGCGAGGACGAAAACCTTAGGCACGCCCGTCTGCGACTGGTAGCTGCCGCCAAGCAGACTCTGGCAAATGCCTTGCGGCTGCTCGACATCAAGGCGCCTAAGGTCATGTAGGAAACAGGCTAAGCGTTATCTTTACGTTTAGCCTGTTTTATTTTGCAGTCGCATACGCCCTGAGCGCAGTTGAAGGGCGCTTCAACTACGGGACTTCGGCTTACACTCAGTCCCTCCGCTCAGCGCGAATATAGCTTTAAGGAGAATCTATGCCGATCAAAACTCTTATCATGGGCGCGGCGGGACGTGACTTCCATAACTTCAACACGTTCTTTCGCGGCA
>JAICQC010000143.1 GCA_025938055.1 Anaerolineales bacterium
GATCGAGCACATGGCGCACCAGACGCGCGTGCTTGTCGTCACCGAGAGTGCTGCCGGTGCCGTTCTGTATTGGAACGGTGACCGCCGCCGGTTTCGCGCTCCCCAGGTCAAAGAAGTCGATGCCACCGGCGCGGGAGATGTCTTTGCTGCGGCATTCTTTACTCGTTTTGTGGACACACGAGATCCTTGGGAAGCAACGCGTTTCGCAACCATGCTCGCCTCCTGTTCCGTGACGCGTCCCGGGTTGGAGGGAATTGCCACAGACGGTGAAGTCGCAGTATGCATGATAGAAATATTGCCCTAAGCAACATGGATTCGACGACTCCTGTCGTTGAACTTCAAAGTCTGGAGACTTTGACTCCAAACATAAATCCCATGACTCGCATTTACACTCTCGTCAACCAGAAAGGCGGTGTTGGCAAAACAACTACCGCTATCAACCTTGGCGCTTATCTCGCAAAGATGGGTCAGCGCGTGCTCGTCGTTGATCTGGATCCCCAGGCAAACGCGACTTCCTCCGTTGGCGTCGATAAGCGTGCTGTGCAGGGAAGCACCTATGAAGCCCTGCTCAATACTGAAATCCCTGCTTCCTCCGTTCTCTACAATGAGCGACTCAAACTCTGGCTGCTGCCGTCTTCTCCGGCACTGGCGGGCGCAGAGATCGAGCTTGTTGGAGAGTTGGGGCGTGAGTTCCGTCTCAGGAGGGCGCTCGAATCACTCGACGGAAAATATGATTACATCCTGATTGACTGCCCGCCCTCGCTCGGTATCCTGACTGTCAACGGTCTCGTCGCGGCGCGGGACGGTGTGCTTGTCCCGGTGCAGTGTGAATATCTGGCGCTGGAAGGGCTCGGGCAGTTGACTCAAACGATCGAGCGAGTTCAGTCCGCACTCTTCCCGGAGTTGCGCGTACGCGGCGTGATCCTGACCATGTTCGACCCGCGTACGAATCTCTCCACCGATGTGGTGAAAGAGGTTAAGAATCACTTCCCCGGACTGGTCTTTGAGAGTATCGTGCCACGCAGCATCCGCCTGGCGGAAGCGCCTTCGTATGGGCTTCCCATTTCTGCCTATTCTCCGTCATCTGTCGGCGCGCGGTCCTACGAAGCGCTGGCGAAGGAATTATTGAAAGGTGATGGAGTTACGGCGAATTAAACAAAAGAACACAAAGTCTTACACCCTGTGCGACCTTGTGTTTGAATAAGGAGATTCATTCATGCCCCCACGTTCCGGTCTTGGCAAAGGACTCGATGCTCTCATCCCCCCCGGTCACAAAACGACTGTGGGAGAAAGTGGCATTACGCAGGTCCCCGTTGACTCGATCCAGCGCAACCCGCGCCAGCCGCGCGAGAAATTCGATATCGAGGAACTGGAGAACCTTGCTGTCTCCATCCGGGAGCATGGCGTGATTCAGCCTCTGATTGTTTCACCGGGCAAGAACGAGATTTATACGCTCATCGCGGGCGAACGCCGCCTTCAGGCGGCGCGCAAGGCGGGATTGAAAACCGTTCCGGTCGTCATCCGGCACGCGACCGATCAGCAGTTGCTCGAACTGGCATTGATCGAAAACGTCCAGCGCGCGGACTTGAATGCGATCGAAGAAGCCGAAGCCTACCATCACCTTGCAAAGGAATTCAAACTTTCGCACGAGACGATTGCAGCACGAGTAGGCAAAAGCCGTGTGGCGGTCACGAATACCATGCGCCTGCTCGACGCCTCTGCGGCAGTGAAACAGGCGCTGGTGGATGGACGGATCACCGAAGGTCACGCGCGTGCTTTATTAGCCCTGACCTCCGCAAAGGCTCAGGAAAACTTGTTGAACCAGGTTGTTAATCTTGATCTCAGCGTCCGTCAAACGGAGGCGCTGGCAAGCAAGTTGTCGGGCAGGAAACCTTCCTCGAAAAGGAGATCGGGCTCCAGTGCGGATATCACCGACCTCGAGCGCCGCCTGCGCTCCAGCCTGGGGACGAAGGTTGCACTCAAGCATGGCAAAAGAGGCGGTACAGTCACCATCTATTATTATTCCGATGAGGAATTGGATTCCTTATTGGAAAAATTAACATGAAGCTTCTTTACAACGCCTATATCCATACGCAAGATCCGTCACATCCGACCGAATCGGCTATCGTAATCGACCGTGAACGGATTGTGGCGGTGGGCGAAGCGAACAACCTCCTGCCGCAATACCCCAATGCCGAAAAGCAAAATATGGAGGGACGCGTCATTTTGCCGGGACTCACCGACGCACATTTGCATTTGAAGAATTACGCGCTCAGCCTGCAAAAGGTGGATTGCGAAACGGACACCAAGGAGGGATGTCTGCGGCGTGTGGAAGAACGCGCAAAGAAAGCCAGTCCTGGTGAATGGATTCTGGGTCACGGCTGGAATCAAAACGTTTGGGGAATTTGGCCCACAGCTTCTGAGTTGGATAGCATTGCACCCAACAATCCCGTCTATCTCACCGCCAAGTCGCTGCACGCCGCCTGGGCGAATACCGCCGCGCTGAAGCTTGCGAACGTTACCTCGCAAACGACCGATCCACAAAACGGACAGATCCAGCGCGATGACCGGGGCAATACCACGGGCATTTTGCTTGAGACCGCGATGGAACTGGTCGGTGACGTGATCCCGGAGCTGACCAGTCATGAAATTGCAGAGGCGATGGAGAAGGCTCAATCCAGATTGTGGAAAATGGGGCTGACGGGCATTCACGATTTCGACCGCCGCGATTCCTTCATGGCGCTGCAGCAGCTCCACGCTCAGGGCAGGCTCAAAATGCGTGTGCTTAAAAATATCCCCGTTGAACTGCTCGACCAGGCGTATGATCTCGGCCTGCAGGCGGGCTTCGGCGATGACTGGCTGCGCATCGGTTCTGTCAAAGTCTTTATGGACGGTGCGCTCGGTCCCCATACTGCCGCGATGTTCCAGCCGTATGTGGGAGAAGGGGAGAACCGCGGCATCCTCAACATGGACGGTGAAGAACTGTTCGAGCATGGGCGCAAGGCTGCGCAGGTGGGACTTGGCTTGACCGTTCACGCCATTGGCGACCGCGCCAACCACGAAGTGCTCAACGCGTATGAACAGCTACGAAAATATGAAGAGAAGAATCACCTTCCTGCCCTACGTCACCGCATCGAACATGTACAAGTGATCCATCCCGACGACGCGGAGCGTCTCGGCAGGATGAACATCATTGCCTCGATGCAGCCCATCCATGCCACGTCTGACATGCTGATGGCAGATGCCTTCTGGGGCGAACGTGCCCGTCTCTCATACGCCTGGCGCACGCAACTGGATCATGGCGCGCGGCTCGCGCTCGGGTCGGATGCGCCGGTCGAATCCCCGAATCCGTTCCGGGGATTGCATGCCGCAGTTACACGCCGCCGCGCAGATGGCTCTCCCTCTGCCGAGGGCTGGTACCCTGAACAGAAATTGACCATGGCGGAAGCCGTAGAAGGATACACACTGGGTCCCGCGTACGCCGCCAACATGGAAACCCGCCTGGGTCGCATCGCGCCAGGGTACCTGGCTGACCTGATCGTGCTGGAGGCTTCGCAAGACCCCTTCACTTGCAATGCAGATGAATTGCTCGAGATGCAGTCATCGGCTACAATGGTAGGAGGAGAATGGGTGTATACCTCTTAGGTGACCGAATTTACCGATAAAACCATGGCAGAGCAATATCGACTTACACCTGAAATGCTTGTCCCACGGATGGGGGAATATCTTATTCAGAAAGGTCTCATTTCAGCTGAGAACCTGCAGAAAGCGCTCGATTATCAACAGGAATCAACTGCAAAAGGCAACCCGATCCTGCTAGGGCAGGCGCTGATCGATCTTAATCTGCTGGGTCGCCCGGAACTCGATCAAGCGGTTACCGAACAGATCATCCAACTGCGCTCCGCATTACAGGCGGCAAACCGGACCCTGGAGCGCCGCGTCGAGGAGCGCACCGCGGAGCTGCAGAAGGCGCTCGAACGTGTTTCAGAACTCAGCCAGCTTAAAGCCAATTTCATTTCCAACATTTCGCATGAACTGCGCACGCCGCTTACGCACATCAAGGGTTATATTGAACTGCTGGTTACCGAATCGCTCGGGGAGATCACGGAAGAACAGCGTCACGCCCTGCAAATCAGCCAGCAGTCCACCGGCAGGCTGGAAACACTGATCGAAGACCTGATCATGTTCTCGCTTTCCTCGCGTGGGGAACTTAGCATCGCGCAGGAAAATGTGGATCTTCGCCGGCTGGTGAATCTTGCTGTTAAGTCCTCCGGTGTCAAGGCACAGGAACGCGGCGTGAGTCTGAACGTCATCATCGATGAGGATGTGCCGCGCGTCCAGGCGGATGCGCAGAAGATTGCCTGGGTATTGAACCAGCTTCTTGATAACGGCGTCAAATTTACGCCTGCAAATGGGCGCGTGGTATTGAGCGTCAAGCGCGAGGGCGATAACCTCGTGATCGTCTCCATAACCGATACAGGCATTGGAATCCCCTCCAACCGATTGAATGATATCTTCGAACCGTTCCACCAATTGGACGGTTCGTCCACGCGCCGTTACGGCGGGACTGGGCTGGGACTTTCCCTGGTTCGACAGATCGTTGAGGCACATGGTTCGATGATCGATGTGCAATCCATTGAAGGGCGCGGCTCCACCTTCAAGTTTCCTCTGCTTGTCGCCTTGGAATCAAAAAAGCCCGATGGATAGCCATACGCTTTTGTACCTGCACGAACTGATGCAGATTGCTGCCGATTCGGACGACTCGCGCAACACCATCGAAAAATTCATTGTCGCTCTGCGGAAAGAGTTTGTCTTCGACAATGTGGCAGTCTATTTGCAGGATAAATCAACCCAGAACCTGGAAATTGCCTACGCGCGCGCCATAGGGCGCTCAAAGAATGCCGAAGCAGATGCTGCCTGGGGGGAGGATTTTGCCGGGCAGGTGGTGAAAAAAGGTCAGCTTCTTCTCAGGGACCCCAAGCCGGACATTTCGCCCGACGACCGCCTGCACCAGTCCTACCTGCTCGGGCTGCCCATTCGAGAGGGGGATCTGGTGCGAGGCGCAATTGTCTTTGTGCGCTTCGGCGGTCCTCTGTATGAAGAGCAGCATGTCCTGGTCGCCTCCCTCGCCGGGGAGCTGCTCTCGATATTGGTGGAACGCGGCGGCTGGGCTGAACTGCAGGAAGAGTTGCAGGATCTGAAGCGCCAGATGCAACTGCAGGAGGACTTTGTCAGCACGATCTCTCATGAACTGCGCACCCCGCTCGGATTCATCAAAGGCTATAGTACCAGCCTCCTGCGGCAGGATACCAGCTGGGACGAGGAAACGCAAAAGGAGTTCCTGACGATCATCGACGAGGAGGCAGACCGGCTTTCCCTGTTGATCGAGAATGTGCTCGAGTCCGCGCGGCTGCAAAGCAAGACCCTCACGCTCCGCTTCCAACCGCTCAGGCTGGATGCAGTTCTGCGCGATGTGATCCTGCGAATCCGTGCCCGGCATAGAGAACTGGATGTGAGTGCCCAGCTTGAAACCGTGCCTCCCATCCTGGGGGACGGTGTGCGGCTGGCACAGGTCTTCGAAAACCTCTTTACCAATGCGCTCAAATATGCACCCGGTTCGCCGATCATCATTTTGTTGAAGCGAGTAGGCGATAATACCCTTGTTTCGTTCATGGATCGTGGTCCTGGCATTGCCAGGGAATCCCTGCCCCTGATTTTCGAGCGTTTTTACCGCGTCCGCGGCGAAAAGACAGTGACGGGAACCGGGCTGGGACTTTACATTTGCAAGCAAATAATCCAGGCACATCGTGGTAAGATTTGGGCAGAGTCCGACCCTGGTCAGGGAACAACATTCTTTATAGAACTGCCCATCAACCCATCCAGCTAATTTATAGGAGGACCCATGGCAAAGCGCATTTTGATCGTGGATGATGAACCCCGCTATCTGCGTCTGCTCGAAGCTAACCTGCGGACAGAGGGATACGAGGTGGTAACCGCCCCGGATGGAATGCAAGCCGTAAGTGTCTTTTCAGACCAGCCTATCGACCTAGTGCTGATGGATGTGATGATGCCGAAACTCGATGGCTTTGGCGCCACACAGCGGATTCGTGAGTTTTCCAGCACTCCTATTATTATTCTTACCGCAAAAGGGGATGAGCAGGATCGTGTGCGCGGTCTGGACCTGGGAGCAGACGACTACCTGATAAAACCTTTTTCTGCCACCGAATTGCTGGCGCGGGTGCGCGCAGTCTTGCGGCGTGCGCAGCCTCCCACTGAGGTGGGGCAGTCCCGTTTTTTCACACATGACAACCTGAAGATCGATTTTGCCCGTGCGGAAGTCTGGCGCGGTGAGCAGCCGATCTCCCTTTCTGCCACTGAGTACCGTCTGTTGTTGCAGTTCGCTCATCACGTGGGCAAGATCATGACATCCGAGGAACTTCTGACCAGTGTCTGGGGTCCCGAATATCGCAACGACAAAGAGATCCTCTGGGTGAGCATTGCCCGCCTGCGCCAGAAACTGGAAGATGATTCTCATGCTCCAAAACACATTGTTACCCGGTCTGGTCTGGGATACTTGATGCCGCCCATCGAGGAGTGAATTTAGTAGGAGGCTGCTTTGGTTGGAAAAACCATTCTTATTGTTGATGATAACCCAGCCAGCCGTGTTTATCTTTCAAATCATCTGCGAACAAGACAATTCAATATTTTGGAAGCGCCAACAGGCAAGGATGGATTGATCACAGCCTGGCGCGATCAGCCCGATCTTATCCTCTTCGACCCCACACTAACCGACATCCCGGATAAGGAGTTTATCCACAAACTTCGTAATGATTCCCGCACCGCAAAGACGCGGCTGGTTGCACTTTCCAGTGACCCCAGCCCAGCGCGCCGGGAAGCCTGTCTAAGTGCAGGGGTGGATGAATATCTGGTCAAGTCATCGCAAGCCATCCCCGCGCTCGAACAAAGCCTCGAACGGATTTTTAGCGCGGAAAGCCCGGTTGACGTTCCCAGCCCGAGAGATGAGAAGCGCGGCTTGCTGATCGTTTTTCTCAGCGCAAAAGGAGGGACCGGTACCTCATCACTTTGCGCCAATCTGGCAACGAGCATCCAGCAGGCGCAGGCAGAGGCGCGCGTGGTGGTCGCCGATCTGGTGCTGCCGATGGGCTCGATCGGTCCGATTGTGGGAAATGAAGCACCACTAAACCTGGTCACTGTCGCGAACCTGGAGCCTGGTCAGACGAATGCGGATTACTTCCATAAAAATCTGCCGAAACCGGAGCACTGGCACTTTCAGGTGCTGACGGGCTCTCCTGATCCGCAGGGTGGAAACAGCATTCGCGGAGAACGCATCGTTCAGATCGTGGATGCTCTCTGCTCCGCCTATGATTTCATCATTCTGGATATTGGACGGGCACTCTCCCGCATCAGCCTGCCGCTCATCCAAAAGGCGGATCTCATCGTGTTGATCGTTTCCACCGACCAGAGCACCATAAAGCTGACCAAAACGGTTCGGGAATATCTGCAGGCGCAAGGCGTCGACAGCCAGAAGATCTATGCGGTTTTGAACCGCGCCGTGGGTCTGGAAGGGTTGACCAAAACACAAGCCGAAGAGATCATTGGTTTGCCAATTAAGACGACCATGCCTTATATGGGCGGCAACTTTGCCCTGGCAAACAATCAGAATCAGCCTATTACCCTAAAGTACCCTACAGATACATCTGCCATCATCCTCAAAGGGACAGCCGAGGAAATCGTAACGCTGGCACGCCGCTTCCGTAGTCAATCAACCTCTTAAAGAAAGTGAAAGGTTATTTTCAGGTTATTTAGGCTACACTTCGAGGCGGGTTTCCAGGAACTGAAATTGCGATGTTCCAGCCACTTTCGCCATCTTCCTCCCTGCACCCCGAAATAAAGGCTGAATGATCCTCCCAGGCTATATTTAGATTCAAAGAGGCACTATGACGTTTGAGTATGACGAAAAAGGCAAGATATTTACCGATGTCGTGACCAAGAGAGCCATCCCGGCTACGATCCAGACCACCACACATTTGATGCGCGGGCTGGTTCATGTGCGCAGAGACCAGCGCATCAAGGATGAATTGGATCTCAATGAGAATTTCCTGGCACTGACAAATGTAAGTGTGCTGGGTCCGGATGGGCAAACTCTATTCCAGGCTCCGTTCCTGGCTGTACGCCGTTCACACATTATCTGGGTCCTGCCCGAACAGGATCAGGGTGGAGAGCGAACTTCATAATGGCAACCCCGATTTCATCCAACTTTACGCGGCTCACGTCCGCTGATCTCCTTAAATTCAAGCGCTATCTGATCGAGCAGTTGAGCCGCTCGATGGAAGGCGAGCAACTGCAGTTTGGTGAGAACACTGATTCGATCAAGCAGCGTTTGAACGAGATTTATGTTCAGACAAAGATCGCGCTCCCGGAGGATCTTCGCAAACAGATCTTTCACGATATCGTTGACGAGCTTACCGGTTATGGTCCCATCCAACCCTTGCTGGATGATCCCGATATCAGTGAGGTTATGGTGAATGGACCCAAGAAAGTATTCATCGAAAAAAGCGGCAAACTGCAAAAAAGCTCGGTCACGTTCGACGATGACGATCATGTCCTGCGGGTGATCGACCGCATCATCCTGCCTCTCGGCCGCCGTGTGGACGCAGACACGCCCACTGTCGACGCGCGCCTTCCGGATGGATCCCGTGTTAACGCCGTAATCCGCCCCGTATCGATCGACGGACCCTCCATTACCATCCGTAAATTCAAGAAGGATAAGCTCTCTGTCCAGCAGTTGATCGATTACGGTTCGTTAACGCCAAACATGGCGGAATTCATCCGTGCCTGTGTGCTGGCTCACTTGAATATTGTGATTTCAGGAGGGACAGGTTCGGGGAAAACCACGCTCCTGAATGTCCTCTCCAGCTATATCCCCGAAGCAGAGCGGATCGTCACCATCGAAGATGCCGCAGAGTTGCAGCTCCAACAGGACCATGTTCTGCGCATGGAAACAAAGGTTCCCAATACAGACGGCAGGGGTGCTGTATCCATTCGTGACCTCGTCCGTAACTCGTTGCGCATGCGCCCCGACCGCATCATTGTCGGTGAATGCCGCGGCGGCGAAGCACTGGATATGCTGCAGGCGATGAATACCGGGCATGACGGGTCTTTGACCACGCTCCATGCCAATTCCCCACGCGACGCGATCTCGCGCATGGAAACCATGGTGTTGATGTCCGGCATGGACCTTCCCTTGAAAGTTGTGCGGCAGCAAATTTCCTCGGCTGTCGACCTCATTGTCCAGCAGACACGTCTGAAGGATGGCTCACGTAAGGTTACTGCCATTACCGAGGTGGTCGGCATGGAAGGGGATATCGTGGTGTTGACAGACATCTTCAAGTTCGAGCAAACAGGCCTCGGCGAGAACGGCAAGATCATCGGTGAGTTAAAGCCAACAGGCATCCGTCCCATCTTCACCCCGCGCCTGGAAGCCGCAGGCTTCAAACTTGGCGCAGAAATTTACATGCCGGCCGGTGGAATGAACCTGGGACAAAGGCGATAGTACTCCATAGCCTCTGCTATAATCAGGTAAATGCCTATGTGGTTATTAATACAGGAGGCATTCCAGAGGATGCATGGATACAAAGTCGCAGATTACGATTCGGACGAAGACACTCGGGCTCTTGATCCGTGATGCGCGTCTTGCGGCGCGCAGGAGCGTGCAGGAGTGTGCGGAGGCGATTGGCATCCGCAAGAGCATTTTCCGCGATTACGAAGAGGGACTGAAAGCGCCCTCGCTGCCAGAACTGGAAATGCTGGTCTATTACCTCGACCTTCCCATGGATCATTTCTGGAGCAGGGAGATCAGATCAGAAGCCGCTTCCCGCACGGAGAGAATCGATCTGTCGAAATTACTGGCTGTACGCCAGCGGAAGATCGGCGCGCTGCTGCGGCAGGAACGCATGAAATCCAGCATTTCCATCCGTAATCTGGCGCATCAAACAGGCATCGCCAACTCACGTATCAAAGCCTATGAACTGGGTGAGCGTGCCATCCCGTTGCCCGAGCTGGAGGTGCTGGTGAGAACACTGGGCGGCAGGATCGAATCCTTTTTCGACCGGAACGGGCCGGTTGGGCAGTGGATGATCAGCGAGGAGGCAGTCCAACAGTTCCTCGCCATGCCTCTGGAATTACGTGAATTCGTTGCGATGCCGGTCAACC
>JAICQC010000196.1 GCA_025938055.1 Anaerolineales bacterium
AGACTGAAATCGCGATGCGGTTAATGGATGTCGATGCCGGTCAGGCACGAGACGAGCTGAACAGTCTGAAGGCATCCGCGATGGGTACATTCCAAAAAGTGCGGAACTTCATCTTTGAGCTGCGCCCGATGATGCTGGATGATCTGGGGCTTGCCCCCACCATCCGGCGCTACGCGGATGCATTCAAGGAACAAGCCGGGCTTGACATAAACGTGACGATTACGGGTCATGAGCGCCGCCTGGAGCCTTATCTTGAGGTAATGTTGTTCCGCGCTATTCAGGAATTGCTTGGGAATGCCGCTCGTCACAGCCAGGCATCCCTGGTGAAGATCGTTTTGGATATGGGAGAAGACCGTGTACGTGTCAGTGTGGACGATAATGGCAGAGGCTTTGACGCGGACTCCATCCAGCAAGGCAACAGCCTGGGGCTTAAGCTTATTGGTGAACGGACCGAAATGCTTGGCGGCAGTTTCGAAATTGATAGCGCCGTAGGGAAGGGCACCCGGATCCTGTTTGCGGTTCCCGCTCGTTCATAGCGACCCCGACAACGGCATAACAGGATTGTAAACTCAAAGGACATAATGCCTCTTGCAGTTTTTATCATTATCAGTACAATTAGGTATAAGTCTGAGAGTGGTTCTCAGCAAACCCATTTATTGAAGAAAGGATTAATCCCATGTTATTCGCTCCCAAGGAAAAAGGTCAAGGTCTGGTTGAATATGCGATCATTCTGGCGCTCGTCGCTATCGTCGTGATCGCGGTCATGCGCCTGCTCGGACCCAAGATCGGCAATACCTTCAGCACCATCAACAACTCCCTGCCGTAATCCCGGGCTTTTAGCAAGCACGCAGAGGACTCTGTCTAAGGACAGAGTCCTACTTATTTACCAGATTAATATTACTATTTTAGGGGTATACTATATTATGTTTGTAACAAAACACCTGCCAAGGTAGCCGGCAGAGCAGATAAGAGAGGAGAACTACCCCTATGCGTCGCGGACGGATACTTTTATTCCTCGTATTGATCGTTGTGGTTGGTCTGGCGCTACTGTATTTTGCCTGGACTCAGTTTGGCCAGGTTGCCATCCAACCCACCGAGGCACCTCTTACCCAGGTTTATTTTGCTGCACAAAACATTCCCCAGGGGACGACCATCACTGCGGAAATGCTCGGTACTTTCTCCATTCCGCCCGAGAATGTAGCGGAAGTGATGTTTACGGTCGGTGAGGAAGGTGCTTTGGTCGATCAGGCTGCCCGGTTTTCCCTTGAACAAGGTGTAATCATCACATCCTCCATGGTGGGCACTGCTCCCGCAGAAATTGCCGGTCCACCCTGGGCTGTTCAGATCCCTTCTGGGATGGTCGCGGCGGCCATTCCGACAACTCGCCTTGCCCTGCTGGGTTACGGTGTCGATGATGGCGCACATGTGAATGTAAACGCCTGTATGCTTTTTGTGGATGTAGATCCGGCGTTTCAAGCCGTATTGCCCAATTTCACTTCAGTGCTAACCGGCACTGGATTCCTAGAAGATCAGCTTCCGGTCTTATCTGTAGCGGCCACAACGGGAGAATTTCCGTCCAGACAGGGGAGAGTGGAACTTGATCCTACTCTGCAACAGCCTTTCTATGCGGTGCCTTCTGAACTTCAAAGGCCGCGGTTGGTCTGCCAGATGATCCTGCAGGACGTGGTGGTCTTGAAACTGGGTAATTTTGAGGTCGAGGTGCCTACAACAACAGATCCGAATGCAACACCTTCTCCTGTCCAGGCACAACAACAGACCAATCCTGATATTGTGACATTGATGGTGAATCCGCAGGACTCCATTTCTTTGAACTACTTCGTATATAGCGGCGCGACGCTTAGCCTATCTCTGCGGAATCCCAATGACACTTCCCGTTTTGCTGCTGAGTCTGCCACATTGACAAGCTTATTAACGCAGTACAACATCTCATTGCCTTCCAAGCTGCCGTATGCGACCCAGCCCAGGATTGACCAGCTCATCCCACCGTCATTACCCAATGATGGGGTTACTGTTCAACCGCAGCCGCAGCCACAGCAATAACAAATCTGACTTCTTGAGGTAATTGATCGGAATGCCTAACGGTGAAAAAATTCGTGTGATGATCGTGGATGACGTTTCCGAAACGAGGGAAAACGTTCGGAAGCTGTTGCAGTTTGAGGCTGATGTTGACGTGGTGGGCGTTGCCCGGACCGGGAAAGAGGCGATCCAGTTGTCGCAGGACTTGAATCCAGATGTCATTTTAATGGATATCAACATGCCAGACATGGATGGCATCTCTGCAACAGAGGCAATCCGCGCAAAGCAACCTGCGGTGCAGGTGGTCATTCTTTCCGTGCAGGGCGATCAGAATTATATGCGTCGCGCAATGCTGGCTGGTGCACGGGACTTTCTCACCAAACCACCTATGGGTGATGAGCTAATCTCCGCGATCCGCCGAGCCGGTGCGATGGCGCAAACCGAACGTTCCAAAAGTGTTCAGGTGCAAGTGGCGCCCATTGCTGGAAACACAGGTACTATACTGGCATATGGGGCGCCAAAGGGGAAAATTGTCACTGTGTACAGTCCGAAAGGCGGCACTGGTTGCACCACATTGGCAGTCAATCTCGCTCTGACACTCAATAACGAGGATACACGTGTGGCGTTGGTGGATGGCAACCTGCAGTTCGGTGACGTGGCGGTGTTCATCAATGAGCAAGGCAAAAACACGATCATTGATCTTGCTCCGCGTGCCGAGGAACTGGATCCTGAGATTGTGGAAGAAGTCATGCTTAAGCATGCTGCATCGGGTTTGCATGTGCTTGCGGCGCCAAGCCGCCCAGAGCATGCTGAGAGGGTTTCCAGCAACCAGTTTGCGAAGGTCCTTGAATATTTGCGGCAGATGTATGCTTATGTGATCGTGGATACAGCTTCTTTCCTCACCGACTCAACGCTTTCAGCGATCGATGTCAGTGACCTGATTGTTCTGGTGACAACCCAGGACATCCCATCGATAAAAAATTGCCGTCTGTTCCTGGATCTTTTGCAGACACTGGGCATCGAGAGGGAACGGATTCTCTTTGTCATGAATCGTTACGATAAACGGATTAACATCACGCCGGATCGCGTGACCGAGAACCTTAAACAGGAAGTTGTTTCCATCGTTCCTCTGGATGAGCAAACCGTTACAAAGGCCGTCAACCGCGGTGTGCCGTTTGTTTTGGACAGCAAGAATCAACCTGCCGCGCGTGGGGTGTTTTCTCTCGCAGAAAATGTGCGGGCTCGGGTTGCGGCGCAGGAGTCCGCAGAGGAGCCAAATCGCGTTGGCAGACGATAGAACTTACCCTATTCTTTTTCATTACGGTTAAGGATAAAGCAAGATGTCTCTCTTAAAACGAATCGAACAAGGTCAAGGCGGCAATTCATCCGGACAGTCCTCTGACAACTCCGGCGGAGAAGGTTCCCGGCTTTCTTCCCTGCAGGCTCGTCGGGTGAATGCGCCGGCTACATCCCCTCAGGCTGGTTCTTATTTTGACCTAAAGACCCGCGTTCAAAATAAGCTTCTCTCTGAATTGGATCCATCCATGGACATTACGCGGACAGATGATGTTCGGCGAACAATCCAGGATTTGTTCGAGCAGATCCTCGCTGAGGAAAACATTGTCCTTTCACGCCCGGAAAAGGCCCGCTTGTTCGAGCAGATCGCGGCAGAAATCCTTGGGCTTGGTCCGCTGCAGCCTCTTCTGGAGGATGATACGATCACCGAGGTGATGGTGAATGGGGCGAAGAATATTTATATCGAGCGAAAGGGCAAGGTCCATCGGGTCCCTGTGACGTTTGAAAACAATGACCACGTGATGCGTATCATCGATCGCATTGTGGCACCTCTTGGCCGTCGCATTGATGAATCGAGCCCGTATGTGGATGCCCGTCTGCCGGATGGTTCCCGCGTCAATGCCGTCATCCCTCCCATTTCGCTGGTGGGTCCGGTTCTCACTATCCGTAAATTTTCACGTAATCCCATTACAGTTGAGCAACTCATCCAGTTCGGATCGGTTACACAGGAAGCCATCCAGTTCCTCAAAGCTTGTGTGGAAGCCAGGCTGAATGTCGTCATTTCCGGCGGCACCGGCTCTGGAAAGACTACGCTATTAAACATCCTGTCTGGTTTCATTCCTGCGGATGAACGCATAATCACCATCGAAAACGCCGCGGAGCTGCAGTTGCGTCAGGAGCATGTGGTCACTTTGGAATCTCGCCCGCCTAACATTGAAGGCCGCGGCGAGATCACCATTCGTAACCTCGTGGTGAATGCCCTTCGTATGCGCCCTGAGCGCATCATCGTAGGTGAGATCCGTGATGAGGCAGCGCTGGACATGTTGCAGGCGATGAACACCGGCCACGACGGTTCCATGACCACACTGCACTCCAACGGACCACGTGATACGCTCTCTCGTCTTGAAACCATGACTCTCATGGCAGGCATGGATTTGCCCTCAAGAGCCATCCGTGAGCAGGTTGCCTCGGCGATTGATTTGATTTGCCATCAGGAACGCATGCGGGATGGCACGCGTAAGATCACCAACCTGACCGAGATCAGCGGGATGGAAGGCGAAGTGATCACGATGACGGATATCTTTGTCTATGAACAGACCGGCGTTGAAAACGGACAAATCATAGGTCGCCTGCGCCCGACAGGGCTGCGACCCAAGTTCATGGACAAAATCGAGGCGGCGGGCATTAATTTGCCGCCATCCATTTTCGGAATTGGTGAGCGCCGCCGCTACTAGGAAAAGGATCTGATAGGTTAGCTGAAATGAGTCCTATAATTTTGCTTGGTGGTGGCATCCTAATTCTCTTCCTCCTGATTGTAGGTGTGATCGTCTCGATCAGCAGTGAGCGTTCACTGGTCGAGGAACGCCTTGGACGTTTTCTCGAGGATGACAGAGCCGCACCTGAACAGGATGCCGGCGGTGCGGCGCTTACAGACTGGTTAAACAGAAGGGTGGCGAAATCGTCTATGGGAGATCGGGTTGCGCGCGAACTGGCGCGTGCCGATCTCAAGTTTAAGGTGGCTGAGTATTATGCCCTGGTCTTTATGGCGTCTGTGGTCATGGCGCTGGTGGCCTATTTGCTTCAGCCAAATATTGTGTCCGCCATTATTGGCGCGGTTGTCGGTTTCTTCCTGCCTCGTATTTACGTGAAGCGCCAGCAAACGGTGAGACTGAACAAATTCAACGATCAGTTAAGTGACATGTTGAACCTGATGGTCAACGGCTTGCGCGCCGGTTATTCCATTATGCAGGCTTTGGAAGCCGTCAGCCGGGAGCTGCCGGCTCCGATTTCAGATGAATTTCACCGCGTTGTGCAGGAAATGCAAATCGGTATCCCAATGGAAAAGTCGCTGGAGAATCTTCTACGCCGTATTCCGAGCGATGATTTGGACTTTGTCGTCACGGCGATCAACGTTCAGCGGGAAGTGGGCGGTAATCTTTCCGAAATTCTGGATACGATCTCATTTACGATCCGCGAGCGGGTCAGGATCAAAGGTGAGATCCGCGTCATGACTGCAACCGTCCGAACATCCGCGACGGTGCTGTCACTCATTCCGGTCTTCCTGACGGGAGCCTTGTGGTTTGTCAGCCCTGAATATCTCGGCAGTTTTTTTGACCGTGGACCGGTCTGCGGCTGGATCGCCATTGTGACCGTCGTGGGCATGATCGTCTCTGGTTATCTGGTGATGATGAAGATCGCCGATATCGAGGTGTAAGATGACTTTAGTAATTCTAGGCTTGGTCGTTGTGATCATTGTCATCGCAGTGATCGCGGTCAGCTGGCGGAGAACCGGGCAAGGCGAGGAAAACGATCCGTTGCAAGCTCGTCTGGCAGAGTACATCCAGCGGGGGGACGTTACCTCGTTGGAGGAGATCGAACTTTCGCAGCCCTTTGCGGAGCGTGTGCTCGTCCCTCTATTTAATCGCATCGGCGAATTATCCGCACGCTTTACGCCACAAAAAGTCATCCAGAATACTACCAGAAAGCT
This sequence comes from Anaerolineales bacterium, assembly GCA_025938055.1. The sequence continues at coordinate 6,041 of JAICQC010000196.1, forward strand.
GGAACTGGCAGGCAATCCTTGGCCCATCGATGCCGCAACATTTATCGCTATTCGTTTTTTGCTGGCGATTATTTTTGGCGGCCTGGTACTTGTGCTTGTCCTGACTTCACCGTCTGCCGTTCCCAGTGATAATTTGATGTATATCGGCGGCGCGACCTTTGGCGGTTTTTATCTCCCACACCTGATGCTGACAAGCAAGATTACCCGCCGTCAGAAAGACATTCGTAATGCGATGCCGGATGCTCTGGACTTACTTACGATCTGTGTGGAGGCTGGACTTGGTTTTGATGCCGCAATGTCGAAGGTCAGCGAGAAGTGGGAGAATGAGCTATCACTGGCATTTGCACGAGTAATCCGGGAGATCCAACTGGGCAAGGTTCGTCGAGAGGCACTGAAAGACATGTCTGACCGCCTGGGTATCGCTGAATTGACCAGTTTTGTGGCCGCCATTATCCAGAGCGAGCAGCTTGGTGTGAGCATGGCAAAGGTGTTGCGTATTCAATCAGACCAGATGCGGGTGAAACGCAGGCAGCGGGCTGAGGAAGAGGCACACAAGGCTCCAATCAAGATGATTATCCCTCTGGCTCTGCTTGTATTCCCATCCATCATGATCATTATTTTGACGCCTGCTGTAATTCAAATCATGACATCACTTGGCTAATCAAGTCTGTCGTTGTGAACAGAACACCGTGGTCGTATCGCCTATTTCGGTTGACCTGGCGTGGGCTGGATTTGCTCTTCCCGCCGACATGTGGTGGGTGTGGGAAAATGGGATGGCGGTGGTGCCCGGAATGTCAGGCACGCGTCCCGATTATCCATAAGCCCTACTGTGATAAATGTGGAATTCCGACCAAGGGTTCTGATTGCTGCGACAAATGTAAATCGAATCCGCCTGCGTATCGCATAATGCGATCGTGGGCGGTTTTTGATTCACCTATCCAAAGCGGACTGCACACCATGAAGTATCGCGGCAATATTGGGTTCGGTGAAGCCCTCGCCATGCAAATGGCAGATTTTGTCCAATCCCTGCACTGGACCTGCGAAATTCTGATACCTGTTCCCCTCAGCAAAAAACGCTTAAAAGAGAGAGGTTATAATCAAGTGAGCCTGGTAGCGCGTCCACTGGCATATCAGCTCGGATGGAGGTACCAACCGGACGCACTCTGGAAGACGCGCGAGACGCGTTCGCAGGTGGGATTGACCGCCTCTGAACGCAGTGAAAATGTCCACGGGGCGTATCAGGCTGACCCGAAGGTGGTGGCGCGAAAGCAGGTCACGATCATGGACGATGTGGCGACGACCGGCTCGACGATTTCCGCCTGTACAGCCGCTTTGCTTTCTGCAGGGGCACAGGAGGTCTATATATTGACGATTGCGCGTGCACTATCGCATCATAGTCTGGATCGTGTTTAACAATTACCGTGCAGGTAGTTGATACATCAGTTCAGGAGGCTCTATGACTCAAAAAATCGAGACTGTAGCGCGTAATATGAGATTAACTGATAATGTACGAGATTATGTGGAAAAGAAGGCTGGCAAGCTCGAACGCCACCTTCAGAATATAGATGAGATCCGCGTAGAGCTGTCCCACATCAAGTCAGCGCGTAGCGCGTCAGACCGTCAGGTGGCTCAAATCACGGTTCACGGCAAGGGATTCATCCTGCGGACAGAGGAACGCGCAGACGACATCCACGCTGCATTTGATTCGGCGCTCGATAAGATGCAGCGGCAGGTGGATCGCTACAAGGGGAAACACTACCGTGGCCGTGGCGATGGGCGTTCTGCAGCCGAGGTCGTCGACCAGGAAGAGCTTCCGGTGGACGAAACCGGCGAATTGCTTCCCTTAATTGGCAGACGCAAGAAGTTCATTGTGCTGCCTATGACCGAGGACGAAGCCGTCGAGCAGATGCGGCTATTGGGGCATGACAATTTTTTTGTCTTTTTCAATGCTGAGCAGAATGCGATCCAGGTTTTGTACCGTCGCCGGAACGGCACATACGGGTTGATCGAGCCTGTTGTTGGATAATGTTTTGAGATGAGAAGCAAACCAGTGGCGCCGAGGCGCCACTGGTTTTATCAAGGAGCATGTATGGAACTGGATGATGATTTTGAAGTAAGGGATTTGGATACAGATACAGTTAAGATGGATTTCACAACAATCAGGGAATCAGTTCTCGAAATTATCAAGGCTGTGGGTGAAGACCCTGAACGCGAGGGATTGAGAAATACTCCGGATCGGGTCTCGCGGATGTATGCCGAGCTGCTGAGTGGATACAGTACGGATCCCGAACAAATCATCAATAGGGCTTTGTTCGACATTAATTACGATGAGAT
>JAICQC010000395.1 GCA_025938055.1 Anaerolineales bacterium
CCCGCGAATGAATAAACGACCCAGGAAAATGTAGAACAGCAGGTTTGGCAAGGCAGCGAGAAACGTGGCAGCCATAAGAACGTTCCACTGCACGAGTTGACTACCCGCAAGATTATTAAGAGCCACGGTCACAGGCCAGTTTGATTGATTGGTCAGAATCACTGCAAAAAGGAATTCATTCCAGGCTTGGGTAAACTGCCAGATGATCACAACGGCAAAACTTGGCGCGGAGAGCGGAAGCATGATGTGGCGATAGATTCCGAACAGGCTCGCGCCATCGATCCGGGCGGCTTCGATGATCTCGCTCCCAATCCCGGCATAGTAATTGCGAAAGATCAGTGTGGTGATGGGGATACCGTAGATAATGTGCACCAGAATCAAGCCGGGAAGATCTCCATAAAGGTTGATGGCTTGCATGAACTTTACCAGCGGAATCAGGATGCTCTGATACGGGATGAACATTCCAAAAAGGATCAGTGTGAAGATCAGGTTTGAGCCGCGGAACTTCCATTTCGAAAGCAGATAGCCATTGAACGAGCCCAGCAGCGCGGACAGCAGCGCCTCGGGAATCACCATCACCAGGCTGTTCCTCAGGTTCGGCGCCAGTTGCTGGTATCCCGCAATAAAATTCTCGATACGCAGACCGCCCGTTGGCAGGTCCCACATGGTCTTAAGATCGACTTCACTGAAAGGCTTTAATCCTGTGAGGACCATCAGGTAAACAGGAAGCAAATAAAAGACTGCCAGCGCAAGCAATGCCAGGTAAAAAAGGGAGCGTACTGCCATGTGGCGGGTCATAGCTCTGCCTCCGCCCGCATGCTGCTGATCAGGTAGGGAACGACCAGGATCGCCACACTGACCAGCATGAGGATGCCGATCGCTGCGCCCTGGGCATAATTCGTACCGTCGAACGTTGTTGTCCACATGTAAATGCCGGGGACATCCAGGCGCTGGTCTTTGCGTCCCAGCGCCACGATCAGATCGAAAATCTTGAGCGACATGTGTCCCAGGATAATGACGGCGCTCAGTGTGACCGGTCTGAGCATCGGCAGAATCACATAGCGATAGATTTCGAGCTCACTCGCCCCATCCACGCGGGCAGCCTCGCGGATATCCTCTGAGATGCTTCGGATGCCGCCCAGGTAGAGCGCCATGGCGAAACCCGAGAGCTGCCAGACGGCAGGGATGACCGTATACGCCATACCCCACGGTGGAGGCGTGGCATGCCACGTGCTGATGAGAGCATCAAGCCCCAGATTTTGGAAAAGAAGATTAAGACCGGTCGTCCGGCTTCCGGTCGCCGGATTCATGAGCCACGCCCAGACTACACCCGAGGCAATGAACGAGATCGACATGGGAAAAAGAAAAATACTTCGAAAAAGGCTTTCTCCCTTAAGTTTTTGATCGAGCAGAATTGCCAGTCCCAGCCCCAGGATCAAACAACCTAAAATAAAGCCAACGGTGAAAACGGCTGTATTGCGGACATCGATCAGAAAGCGCGGATCGTCAAAAATCAAATCCGTGTATTGCTGCAAGCCCACCCAGGTGTAATCAGGATTCAGCCCCTTCCAGCTGCTGAGCGATACTCGAAGCGACCATGCAATAAAACCATAGACAAAAATAGCAACTGCCACAATGGATGGGAACAAGAGAGCAATCGAGAGGAACGTCTCATTCTCGAACATGGCAACGATGATCAGTACGCCTGCATAAAAAACAAGCCCGCTGAGCAACAGCCCGATGGACGTCAGATTATTTCCGGCGATTTCCAGTTCGTTTGTGGAGAGAAAGCGAATGAAGGTAATCCCCGCGAGCATTAACAGGATCGCCAGAATGAGCTGTGGCATGCGAAGAGAAACGCTTCGAGTCATTGACTACCTCTTTGTCGTTCGGAATAGGACCAATGATACGTCATTTTGATGAAACTGGTCGAGGCGATGCATATGGTTCATAATTATAAATGGGCGGCTCGCTAGCGAGCCGCCCATTGTCTTACGTGTACAACAGAGTGTTTACTGGCATACACCGTCGGATGCACAGGCTTCCACGAGAGCAGTTTGGAAGCTGGCAACGTCTGTCGGATTCGCCAGGAAGAGTCCCAGAGCAGTGTCGATCTCACTTTTCCAGGCATCGTTGGCAACCACACCGTGCGTCAGGCTGCCGACCACGGTATCCGTAGTCCAGTCAGCGGCGGCGGATTGCAGGTATTCATTGAACAGGGACTGGTCGCAGTCTGTGCGGGCGCAGATCGAGCCCTTCACCGGGTTGAACGCTTCCTGACCTTCCTTGGAGGCGGCAACCGTCAGCCAGGCGTTGGTAGCTTCGGGGTTCGGAGCATCGGCAGGCAGCACGAAGCTGTCGGACAGGAATACGAAAATCCCGTCAGTGCCCGGGACGGGAGCCCAATCAAAGTCCTCATGGGGTGTGAGCCCAAGACCATCGGGATCGGGGTTCTCGAAATAGCCATCTGCCCAATCACCCATGATGTTGAAGGCGGCGTCACCGTTCGTGACCAGTTGAGCGGCAGGCTGCCAGTCAGCCAGCTGTGCAGCATCGCTATTGGTATAGGTCAGCGCCGTTGAGAAATTCTCGAGCGCGGCGGTTACTTCCGGGCTGCTCCAGTCGGCGCCTTCCGTCCAAAGCGCGTTCCAACCCTCAGCACCCAGAGAACCGATCATGACATTTTCAAGCAGGTGCATCGCGGTCCACTGTGGACCGAGCGCCAGGCAGGTACGGTCGGCTGCAATGAGCGTGTTACAGACCTCGAAGAATTCCTCCCAGGTGGTGGGAACTTCCACGCCTGCCTCGCTGAGAACGGTCGGGTTGTACCACATCACATTCGAGCGATGGATGTTGACAGGCACCGAATAGGGACTTCCATCCTGTGAGATGAGAGGCAGGAGGGTTTCCGGTAAAACATCGGCAAAGCCGGTCTCGGCGAAGAAATCATCCAGCGGAGCAACCTGACCGGCTGCCACGTACGTACCGATGATCTCCTGACCAGCATGCGCCTGCCATGAATCTGGCGGATCACCAGCCTGCAAGCGGGTTGCAAGAACTGCGCGCGCGTTGGTACCCGAACCGCCAGCCACAGCGGCGTTCACAAACTCGATATCAGGATATTGCTGAGCGAAGACTTCGGTCATGGCAGTCAGGCCTGCCGCTTCACCACCGCCAACCCACCATGAGAAAATTTCCACCTGTCCACTCGCGGCAGGTGGTTCGGTCGCCAGAGCTTCCGTGGGCGCTTCGGTGGCAGGCATTTCCGTCGCAGGTGCTTCAGTAGCAGGCATCTCCGTCGCCGGAGGTTCGGTGGCGACCGGAGCTTCCGTTGGAGCGGGCCCACAAGCGGACAGAACAAGCAGTGTTGCCATCAGAACAGCCATCAGGCTGTACCACATTTTTTTAGACATCTTTTTCTTCTCCTTATTAGATTTGAAGATCCTATGAACAGGCGATATGGTCTATCTACAAATGTAGGCATCACCTCCTTAGGAGAGAGATCGATCCCTGATAAAAATCGAAACCTTCCGTTCCCTGGAACGGAAACCTTTCAGCCTAGAAACAGGAAGTCGTTGACTGCGGACAGGCGGGATAACGCAACCGGGGCCCTTGATCCATTAAGTTTGAAGTCAGTGAGGGGTTGTGTTCGGAACATTGAAGCCAGTATTTTCGGCGTTGTACACTGGCAGTATGTTGTCTAACCAATCTATTATATAACGAATGCAAGCTTTGTCAATGTAATTGTTACAAAGCGCACAAAAAGACCAGGTCGTTGACGTTGGTTCCGGTAGGACCTGGTTTGAGCAAATCACCGAGTGTTTCGAAAAAGGGATAGGCATCGTTCCTGGACAGTGCATCTACAGCGTCCAGCCCAAGGGACTCTGCCCTGGTAGCGGACTCACCCGTCACCACCGCGCCGGCTGCGTCCGTAGGACCGTCGTCGCCATCAGTTGCCAGCGTGATCAACATGACATCCTGCAGACCCGACAAATCCACCACAGCCGCCAGCGCAAGTTCCTGATTCCGTCCGCCTTTGCCGTTGCCTTGAATCGTGACGGTAGTTTCACCTCCAGCGATCAAACAGAAAGGGCGAGCCCGTACAGAACATTCCGCGCGCAGACGACGAGCGAGCTCTCTTCCCACTTCGCGCGCTTCTCCCTGCAATGGATTGGTTATCACTTCAGCAGAGAAACCTTCGTGCCCTGCCTGCTCCAGGGCTGCGCGCGCTGCAAGTTTATTATCGCCAATAACAAAGTTCTGAACATTGTGGAATCCCGGGTCCTGTTCCTGGTACTTGGACACCAGGCTGTCGTATTCCAAAGAAAGCAATATTGGATCTGGCACTCGTTTCTCGAGATCATAATTTTTCAAAATATTCAGGGCATCTTTCTTTGTGGTCGGGTCAGGCACGGTCGGTCCTGAAGCG
>JAICQC010000083.1 GCA_025938055.1 Anaerolineales bacterium
AGAAGTAGGCGTAGTAAGAAGAAAGAAGGAGGAAAAACATCCCGCAGGGTAGTCTGCGGGATGTTTGTTATAGCTCAATGAGCTACTTCAATCGCCAGCCCCTCGCGGCTGGGCGTAACCTCGTAAGCAGGTTGAAATTCCCTGATTGTTTGTTCGAATAGACGGTCGAGCGTTTCGTCATTGTGGGTGGGGTCATGGTGGAAAGGAACGAAATGTTTTACATCGCTTGCTCTGGCAAATCGAAAGGCGTGTGCAATGCTGCTATGCCCGAAGCCGATACGCTCCCTGTATTCCTCTTCGCTGTATTGCGAATCGTGGATTAAAAGATCGGCACCTTCTGCCAGTTTATAACCTGATGTCCAGGACTTATCCTGAGCAAATGTGCGCCCGCCGAGAGCCGGTTCATGATCGGGCAGATACGTCACCGTGGCATTTGCAGATTGGATGCGATATCCGATGGTCGGGTTGGGATGAATGATCAATTGCGCCCGGATCATAAATTCGCCAATTTCGATCACATGGTCGGGTAGTTCATGGAAATGAAACTTTGCAGCCAGCTCACGAATACTGACCGGGAACAAGGGTGGCGAGAGATACTTTTGCAGGCGGGCATGCAAACCAAGTGTGGTGCTGGCTGGACCCCAGATATGAATCTCAACCCCCGGGCGGCGCAGCGGGGCAAAAAACGGCAATCCCTGGATATGATCCATGTGCAAATGCGTCAGCAAGATATGAACCTGCTCCAATGCAGGGGGCAGACTTTGCCCAAGATTGCGAATCCCTGTTCCTGCATCGAGAACGATCAGCGTGCCTTCACTCCCCTGCACCGAGACACAGGAGGTATTCCCGCCATAGCGCGCCATATCGAAACCGGGCGCGGCAAGCGAGCCGCGTGTTCCCCAGAACTTTACGTTCACCTCGAACTCTCCCAAAAGAGGGCGATTGCCCCCAGGAAGCGATTCGCCTGCCCTATCAATGGAAACGCCGTTACTTCGATTTCACGCGACACGCCATCCTTGCCTTGGATCCAAAATAACTTGTGAGCCGGGTGGAGTTTCGTCAGGGCGATGATGAGCGGCAGTTCTTCCGGCAGGATGGTCTTCCCCTCGTGGTCCACGGGATTAAAGCTCGTCGCCCACTCGCTGGCGGGCAGGGCTCCCGTTTCGTTGTAACTCTGTCCCAGGATTTCCTCAGCCGGCTCGTTATAAAAAATCAAATCGCCGTCGGGGTTGACGATAAAGACCGGCACTGCCAGACATTCAGCCAGATGCCTTGCCAGTATGACTTCGATTTCCTGCTGGGACATATCTGCATACCTCCGGCTATTCTTTGCGAGTCTGGTGAAGCGAAATCGACGAAGGAGAGCATGAGTGAGGCAATCTTTATTGCATTCTCAACAAAATTTTACCGTCACTCCATAGCTCTTCAAGATCGTAATATTCGCGCATGTCAGGCGAAAAGAGATGCACCACCACGTCACCGTAATCCAGGACAAGCCAGCCTTCCTCGGCTTTCCCTTCGATGCGTCCCTTTTTCTTATGGTCCTGTTTCGTCGTTTCCAGTATGCCCTTGGCGAGCGCGTCGAGCATGCGGTCGCTGGTGCCGTTGCAAATCACAAAGTAATCAGTAAATGATGCAATATCCTTGATATCGAGAAGCAGGATGTCTTCGCCCTTTCTGTCCTCCAGGGCGGTGACGATTTTATGTGCAAGTTCTAGTGCGTTCAGATATCACCTCTAGTAATGTCATGTCATTGCGAGCCGTTTTCCGGCGAAGCAATCGCTTATTAAATTGGTAATGAGATTGCTTCTCGAAGACTCGCAATGACGTTATCGATTTAATGGTGCGGAATACAACCGCGTATATACTGAGCCGCTGGGTTGTAAGTCGCTTTTGTACAGGTGTACCGAGTCTACTCTGGCAGTGCTCAGCAAGTCAATCCTCGTTTCATCGAGCGCACGGCGGATCGTCTGTTGCTCCGTCGCGCTGATGTGCTGTTTCACGCGCCCGATTGTGAGATGCGCCGAGTAACCACGTTCCTCTGATCCATACCCCAGCCTGCGCGCCGCGGATTCGATCCCGCGCTGGAGCGTTTCCAGCGCAGCCGGAGCCTGGATCGCGATATAGATCACGCGCGGCCGCTTACTGTTTGGGAAGGAGCCGAGTCCAGCCAAGTGGAGATCGAAACAGTGGAAGAGTTGGGCTTCGGCGCGCAGCATCTGCGAGAGCATTTCCACATTCGCGGGTGAAATATCACCCAGGAACTTCAGGGTCAGGTGCATGTTTTGCATCGGAACCCAGCGAACAAGCGGTCCGATCCCTGTCTGCAGAGGAACGATTGCCTTGCAAACGGCTTCCCGGACTTCAGAGGGAATTTCCACTGCAATGAAGGCGCGCAGGAGACTCATGGGCTACGCCGCTGCAGATGGATTCCCCAGCGCGCGCTCCACGGCTTCCTTGAGATCCAGGAAGCCTACAGGTTTTGTGAGGTAGGTGGAGGCGCCAGCTTCCATGCCAATCTTGATGTCCGCTGGCATGCTCTTGGCAGAGACCACGATCACCGGCACGCTGGCAAGAGCAGGGTCCTGGCGCATCTGTCTCAAAATATCAAGGCCCGAAATCTCAGGCATCATGATATCAAGGATAACAATATCCGGCTTTTCCGCGGTGATCAATGTGAGTGCAGGCGTGCTGGAAGACGTCTTGAGTACTCGAAAACCGCTGACACGCATCATCTCGGCAAACAGCTCAGCAGCATCTTCCTCGTCTTCGATAATTAAAACGGTTTTTTCAGACGGCGTCATAAATTGCTTATTCTTGAAATAACAATAGCATAAGACAGAGGAATTCGCAAGAGGGCTGGATTTTCGGCGATGAAATACGTTTTGTAAGATTTTTCGTCCCACTTCTATCTAGGAGATAATAACAACCACTGAAAATAAGCCTTACGAAAGTTTCTTATTTGTATGGATAACAGGGCGGGAAACCTTCGTCACAGGCGATATGGATTGGAGAGATTATGACTGAATTGGATGACTTTCGCGCTGAGAAAGATGAATTCTTTGGGTCACATCCACAAAGCCCGCTGACACCTGAACAACGGCGAACCTTTAAAGGTTTAGAGTATTTCCCGGAGAGCAAAGCATTGCGGCTTGAAGTGCAGGTCGAACGGCTCTTCGATCAGGAGCCGATGCAAATGCAGACCTCCACAGGAGGCGTGCAGACCTACGTACGTCACTCGCGCTTCAAGTTTTCAGTGGAAGGTGAGGAAGCCGAGCTGACGATCTATCAAAATGAGAACGGGTACTTTCTGCCGTTCGTGGATTCGCTGGCGGGAAAAGAGACATATCCCGCCGGGCGTTACCTTGAACCCGAGGAATTGCACGGCACCCGTTTCCTCGTGGATTTCAACCTGGCATATAACCCCTACTGTGCCTACAATGAGATGTGGTCCTGCCCGATCACGCCTGCCGAGAACCGCTTGAAAGTCCCCGTCCGCGCCGGGGAGAAGTTGTTTGAGTATGAGTAAAAAAAGCAACGGATTCAACCGCTGCCTGACAATTTCGTAAAGGGAGAAGGACGGGCAGATGCCCGTCCTTCTCCCTTATCCTTTGCTTGTTTTCTCGAGTACGTCCAGAAGCGCCTGGTACTCTTCGCAGCACTCTGAACACAGGTCGAGGTGTTCGCGGACGAGCGGCATGAGTTGTGCCGCGTCTTTTTTGTCCACTTCCCTTTCCACGTATTCATCTATTTTTGCATAGATTTCGTCGCAGGGTACGTCTTCTTCACGTACACTTTCGAGCACGCGCAGAAACCCCAGGACAGTCTCGTTGGGAATTTCTTCTTGATGATTAAAGCTGCTTCTAATCTTTTGAATGATGGCTCGGATGTTCATAATCTTTGTTTTTGATGATTGACGTGTTGGTAATCTTACTTATGCTCAAAAAGCGTAAGGACTTCGTGGGGGGTAATATCTTCCATAGACAGCCTGCGGCGGAGCCTGAGCCGCGCATCGTGGAGCAGTTTGTAGAGGGCATTACGGTTCGTCTTGAGCCGGCGTGCCGCGTCTTCCATGGGCATATCCTGGACCCCCAGCAGGATAAGCGCCTGGCGCTGGCGATCCGTCAGCTCCTCCTCGATGATGCGGCGGACACGCGCCAGCATGTCTGCGCGCTCGGCTGAGGTTTCAGGACTTGCCTGAGGGTCAGCCAGCAAGCCGGGGGGAGGGGGGACATCTTCATTTTCCGTCAGCTCATCCAGGGACGAATCGCGCCAGCGTTTACGACGTAATTCTGTGAGAGCGATCCGCACGGCGATCTTGTGCACCCAGGTGGTGAACTGACTACGGCCTTCGAAAGTGCTCAACTGATCAAGCACCCGCAGGAGCGTTTCCTGCGTCACTTCTTCGACCAGTGAGTTGAATTGCGGCTGTTCGGGAGAAAGCCAGCGCGAAAGCGCATACGGTAAACCCTTTTGAATGATCGCGCGCAGATCTTCCAGCGCGGCTTCACGTGCGGGTCCGGGGGCTGCCAGGTCTGAGAGCCAGGCTTCGTTGGTTCGTGTGGGCATATCGTCGAATTATACCCTTCGGAGCCTTATAGAAGACAGAAACGTTGAAATAAAGAATAAGTGTATGTTGCGATATGGAAGAGCAGATAACGCCGAATGTCCTCTCGCACAAAATAATAGGGGCTATAAAGCCCGTCCGCGGGAGCGTGAATCGCGCAGCACTCGAACGCCAATTAAACAAAATGAGCCATACTGGCTCATTTTTGTGGTCTTGACAGGACTCGAACCTGTGACCTCACCGATGTGAACGGTGCGTTCTAACCAACTGAACTACAAGACCTCTGTCAGCACACTCTCTAACCCTTTACAGGGTGCTTTGCAACCAACTGAGCTACGCGCCCGGGCGACGCAGATTATAGCCGAGAAGACTTTCTTCTGCAAGCATGGCTTACTTGTGTACCATAGCTTTCTCAAAATCTGAAATTATGTCACCCTGAGGGAGCGCTCTTCCGCGACCGAAGGGTCTCATGTGTGGCAGTAGAGATGCTTCGCTGCGCTCAGCACGACATGCCAAGAATTGTCAAGCGATAATGAGAAAGCCATAACTTCTGTACTTGTCTGCCTGTCTACATTTAGGGCGCCGGCAGCACATCCCACGGGTTGACCCATGAGGAGATCGCTCTGATCTCGAAGTGCAAATGCGAGCCACTCGAACGCCCGGTATTGCCGATCGCGCCGATCAAATCACCCTGCCCCACGCTTTGACCACACCCAACGCTGATCCCGCTCAGATGCGCGTACAGGGATTGGAAGTTGTTTCCGTGATCGACCATGATCATATTTCCATACCCGTAGTTATTCCAGCCGGCATACACCACCACACCGGCATCCGTGGCGTAAACGCCTTCGCCATCATTACCGGCAATATCAAGTCCCCAGTGGTTGGCGTTGGGCGCGTAATCAAACCCCGAGAGATTATGGTTATTGGCGGGCCAGATAAACCCTCCAAACCCAACCGCGCCTCCGCTGACCGGTTCACAGGCGCCCGGACCCAACACCCGCGCAGAGGCAGGATTCTCGCGCGTCACACCGAGCGGCGCGCTCCACGAAATGAACTCGCGATGACCGCCTGGCACCACCAGCCATGTCCCTGGCTCGATGTTGGGGCTTGCGAAATCACCGATGGCGGCGATATCAAGATTATTTGCCGGGTAGTTGATAATCTCTTCAGCGCTAACACCATAATAGGCTGATATTCCGTTCAAACCTTCGCCTACCTGCCACTCGTGATAGGTTCCATCCACTGGCAGGATACTTAACTCTTGATCCGGCTGCAAGAAATGTGGGTTATCCAGCAGGATATAATAATTGCTCCACAAAACTGTCTCAGGCTTCAGCCCGAACTTTTCGGCGATCCCAAAAACGGTATCCCCCTCGACCACGGTATACTTGATTACTTCCTGCCGCGGACGGGATGGGATTGTGGTATGCACATCCGCCAGACGCGGGATCCCGCCGAACGCCATCTCAGACTGGGCAGGAACATCTTCGATGCTCGCGACGGGAGCAGTGGGTCCCGTTTCCAGTGCCTCGACTGTTCTCCCGGCATCTGGCGCCTGCACGTAAAAAACTCTCAGCAGCCAGATCACGCCGCCAAGCAAGAGGATGGAAAGCACGGTAGTGCCCGTGCGCAGCATGGATTCCCCCAATCCCAAGCCGATCAATGTGTTGAAAATACGGGAGAAAATGCCCGGAGCTTCAGTGTCCTTCTTTGAAGTCGGTTTATTGTCCATCAATTTTGGTCTCCAAACGAAACATCATAACATGGGCAAAAATTAAGCGTCAACCCGTGCTTTTCGACGCTAACCTGACGTTAAGCCTGCGCGCGGCGTACGCTCGGGCTGATCAGGTGCAGCGCGCCGATGGAAATGAGTGAAACCAGCCCGCCGGTCAGCGCGGCAAGCTGAACACCCCAGTTCTGGGCGAGCCAGCCTATCAAGAGGCTTCCAAAGGGCGCCACGCCCTGCAGCGCCCAAAGATACACGCTGAAGACGCGGCCGCGCAGTCCGTTGGGAACTGCCACCTGGATCAATGTATTCATGGAAACAAGCTGTGTGACTGTTCCCCAGCCAACAAACATTAGCAAGATGAGCGAAATGTTCAGGTTTGACACATAGCCGAGTGCAATCAGCGGGAAGATAAAAGAGATCTGACCCAGCGTGACCATCACACCCTTGTTGCTAGAGGAACTCATATAGGCGGCAAGCAGCGCAGCGGTCAGCGCTCCTGCTCCCTGCGCGGCGTAGAGCAGGCTTGTGCGCGCCGCGACGGCTGCCTCGGTGTCACCTGCTGTCTGAAGCACATCCCGCGCCAGCGCCGGGATCTGTTGGATGAAAGGCAAACCAAAGAATCCCACCAGCGCCGACATCAAAATAATGGAAGCCACGAGTGAGTTACGGCTGATATACGCCAGCCCTTCGCGGAATTCTGCGCCGATGCTTTTGTTCATCTCTGTGGTGCGTGGAACCTTATAACGAGTCTGCGCGACGATCAAGCCGGCGATGACAAAGATAAAACTTACACCGTTCACCAGGAACACGCTTCCTTCGGTACCGGTGGAGGTCAACAGCCATGATGCGGTCAGCGGACCGATTACGCGTGCCACGTTAAACACTGTGGTCTGCAGCGCGATCGCGCTGGGAAGAGCCTTACGCCCGGCAAGCTCGATCAACATGGCTTGCCGGGCTGTAATTTCCACGGCGCTGGCTGTCCCGAAGATCAATGCCAGAACGCCGATATGCCAGATCTGAACCTTTCCGGTAAATGTGAGCGCGGCCAACCCGAGCGCCTGCAACGACATGATGGACTGGAAAATGATCACGGTCTTGCGCTTGTCCCAGCGTTCAACGAGGACGCCAGCAGGCAGCGCCAGAAGCAGGGTTGGCAGCGTGGCTGCAAACCCGATCAAGCCCAGGTCGAGCGGGCGGCCCGAGATGCGATACGCTAGATAGGGCTGGGCTGTGCTTTGCATCCACGTGCCGATGACCGAGATAAATTGTCCGATCAGGAAAAGAACAAAGTCGCGTGAAGCGAGAGCGGGAAACCGCCGGGTAATGGAAAGACCAAACTCCTGCATGCTCTAGGTCGCAGGGACGACCAGTTCGGGCATATCGTTCGCGGGCGTATTCACCAGGGTGCTGACCGGGTATGCGTCCATCAACTCAGCAGGGAAAGGTTTGATCAACGGTTTCAACTGATCGGGAGTCTGAGGCGCCGGGTCCAGCCAGCGGGCATACTCGCGCGGGTGCAGGATCACAGGCATACGGTTGTGAATAATGCCTGTCAATTCGTTCGGTTCCGTCGTGATGATCGTGCAGGACTTGACCTGCGAGCCATCCGGGCTGTTCCACGAGTCCCAGAGACCGGCGAAGGCGAACGGCTTGCGGTCTTTCAGATGGATGAAGAACGGGGTTTTGACCTTTTTGCCTGGCGCGCCTTTCCATTCGTAGAAGCCATCTGCCAGGATGAGACAGCGCTTGTATTTGAGGCTGCCTCGAAAGGCTGGTTTCTCCTCGAGGGTTTCGCCGCGGGCATTGATCAGCCTATTGCCGATGCTCGGGTCTTTTGCCCACATCGGGATCAAGCCCCAGACAAAAAAATCAGCTGTGTTCTGGTCATCATTAGGGATCGCCAGAACGGGCTGAGTCGGCGCGATGTTAAAGCGCGGCGAAAATTGCTGCGGGAAACTGTAGTCGCTAAAAGTTTCCTGTACTTCCGAGGGATTAACAGTTAATGTAAATCGTCCACACATGGTCACTCCTTATTCCAATATTATTTTTTAGGGCATGTCTGGCAATGTATATTTTACCCGATTCAGAGAATATCCCCGGCTTATGCTTTGTGCCTGAGTCTCCTGAAATCTCCATCACGCACAGTGATGCCGGTGCTGTCGAGATGCTCCAGCAGCGCCTGGGCATACTTACGGCTGGTGTTGAAAAGATCGCGCACCTCGCCAAGCGTTATCTTTTCTCTTTGCAGGAGTTCCTGCTTGATTGTTTCCAGCATACGGTCGTAATCCTGTTTGCGGAAAATCACCTCTGATGAAACCGCGATCAACTCGCCTGAATCGATCAGCGCGTTCAGGATTTCCGCGCCCACTTCCGCTTGCAATTCTTTCACGCCGGGCGGACTATAAGGATTCTGCTCGAACTTCCTCATCAATGCGTTGACCTGCTGGTTCCCATCAAACGTAACCTCATGCTCAGGCTTTGCCAGGAAGTTATTGGAATCCTTCAGGAAGTTTTGTGAAAGATGAGCTGCCACTACGGCATTGAAGGCGCGTGGCGATAACTTCAGCCGGCTCTTGAGCTCTTCGCGAGGCATACCGCGCCGCAGTGGATAGCTCTTGTGATAGGACTCGACGGTTTGGATCACCTTCTCGTGCAAAGCGTTCCAATGAGGACGCGCAATGACGAGCAGGTCACTCGTGGCTGCAGGTATGCCTTCCTCGAGAGGAAGAAGTGATTGGGTTGACAGTAATTCTTGAAGGGCAGGTTCGGAATCGTTTGCTTCAAGCCTGGAACGGACAACAACGTCCTTCGCGCTTGCGATGTTGAGCGCCATTGCTGCTTCGAACAAGACATCTGCCGTGGTACCCTGGGTCAACGATTGGAGGGATTTCAGGACTCTTTCATCGAAGCGCTTATGCCGCCCCTTGGGTTGGTGGTCCACGATGGCGCCGCCACCCAGAGTCTCACCCGGCGAGGGTCGGCGCAGAATGTACCTGTCACCGCGCACGGCAATGACGGGATCGAGCAACTCGAGCTGAATCCAGCCTTCCTCACCGGAATTGAGTTCTTCGGTACCAAGCAGTCGCAGCTGCGCGATGGTCTCACTCGCGCCCACAAAAAACTTCACTTCGCTATTATGTTTTAGCGATGTCACCACATCCTTAAGCAGGCGAAGGCGTGCATCGACCCTTCGCACTGCCTGATATTGACCCGGGTGTACGACGACTTCGCCGCGCTGGATGGATTCGGTCTCTACGCCTGAAATGTTCACCGCGGTCCGCGAGCCGGGGACCGCGCGCTCTTCCTTTTTCCGGTGCGTTTGCAACCCGCGGACGCGTCCCTTATGCCCGGAAGGCAATATCTCTACTTCATCGCCGAGAGCAAGCTGACCATCCAGAAGTGTGCCAGTGACGACGGTCCCGAAACCGCTCATGCTGAAGACACGGTCGATGGGGAGGCGGGGACGGTTGAGGTCTGGGCGGGAAGGTTTTTCAGTGAGGAGAGATTGGAGACCAGAGATTAGAGATTCGAGACCTGTTCTGGTTTTAGCAGAGACGCGTACGATGGGCGCGTCCTCCAGCACGGTACCCGCTACGGCAGAACGGATGTCGGTTTCAATGAGGTCAAGCCAGTCTGGCTCGGCGGCGAGATCAATCTTCGTCAACACGATGAGTCCCGCAGGGATTTGCAGCAGGTCCAGGATCGCCAGGTGTTCCCGGGTCTGCGGCATCACCCCCTCATCCGCAGCGATCACAAGCAGAGCAGCGTCGACCCCCCCGATTCCTGATAACATGTTTTCGATGAAGTCACGGTGACCGGGCACATCCACAATTCCGACCTCTTCTCCGTTTGGAAGGGTCATCCAACCGAAGCCAAGCTCGATCGTCATCTCGCGCGCCTGTTCCTCCTTGAGACGGTCGGGATGCGTTCCCGTCAGTGCCGCGATCAGCGTGGACTTGCCGTGGTCAACGTGACCGGCTGTACCAATCACACGCATATTGTTTTCCTGTTACCAGCCAATAGAAAAATACTTATCTACCCTTTTTGCTGTTGACCTTTTTGCCGTGACCCATGATGCGCTCATAGGCAGAGAGCCATTCGTGGGCAACATTCATCAACTCCTGGAGCTGCTGTTCGGTCGCGTCCGCGGTTTGATGCAGTTGATCCTGCAGGGTCTGGATGGCATCATCCAGCGGCGGGATGCGTTCCTCCAGTTTCTGGAGTGCTCGGTTGAGATCCTTGGTGCCTTCATTCTGTGAGAGGGTGTAACCGATCCAGCGTTTCTGGTCATCGGCTTTGAACGTAACCCATTCCTGCCGCAGTCGGTCTTCTGATAATCGCTGCATCTCGGTCACTTCGCTGATGCGGCGCTCAAGTTTGATGTTGAGCTCGTTATAACTTTCCTGGGCGCGCTTAGCGTTGCGCAGCATTTCTTCCAGAGCCTGTACCTGCGAATCAAAGGTTTCTGTCTGTACGGTGATCGAGTCAAACCGCTGCTTCCATTCTTTATACATGCGCTCGCGGTCCAAATGGGCGAGCGATTGCTGGTCGATAAATGCATTCTGGGCAGCTTTGCGTTCCACCTCTGACTGCAGCAGCTCCTTGATGCGGTTGTCCATGTTTTTCCAGCTGTCCGCGTTCAGGTCTGCCTTGGCTTTTGCCTCTTCGATACGCTTGCGCAAGGCTGCAATTTCACCCTGCAGGTCTGCGACGCGCTTGGCTTCCTGTTTGCGGTTTTCATCGAAGGCGTGCTGGACAATCGTGGCTTCCTCCGCCGCACGCTTGGCAGCTTCGATGGGAGGTTTCAATTCCTGGATCTCCTGACGGAGGCGATTCTCCTCGAGGACACGGGCTTTGAGGTCGCGTTTGATCGGCGGGAATTCGGCATCCAGGGACTGTCGGAGCTCATGCAGCGCTTTGAGGATCGGCTCAAAGTCTTTTTCGTGACGATGCGTCAATTCCGTTTCGCGCTTTTGATGTCTCTTCTCGATGTCATCGATCGCCTTGTTCATGTCCTCGCGTTGCTTCTTGAAGATGGCATCGAACTGGTTAAGGCGCGAGGCGGTGTTTGCAACATCTGCAATTTGTTTCGGCAGCGGCTTGAGTTGTTTTGCGACGGTGTCTATCTTCCCCTCCAGCGCTGTCATCCGTTCCTCGATCGTAACGATCGAAGCTTTGGTCTTGCGGTGTTCTTCGTCTAGCCATTCGAGGCGTTTGACGAGCTGTTCAAATTCCATGACTTCCTCCAGGATGTAACACTGCGACTCACCTGCACTCCCCGGCACCTGCGTCCGGGGCACACCTGTCCTGGCGTACGGTGCCAGGGGGTATGCGCCAGGTGCACACTTGCCCCGAGCGCAAGTGCCGGGGAGTGTCGCTCAGTGCAAGCTTGGGGTGCATTATACCGCTGTGCGACCTGACCGATTTTAACGACCCAATTGCTCGAACATAAGCGGCAGGTTCGCCAGGAAGAATTGTAAGGTTTGCGGAAACAACCCAAGGATGAAAAGCCCCAGCATGCCCAGCCCAAGCATGGTCATTTGGGTGGGGGTTTCACGAAACGTCCAGGCGGTGTACTCGTCTGCCATGCTAATGACCGCCAGTGAACGGAAGGCGCTGATCAGCAAGCCGATGATGCCTATCGCCATCCATAAGGCGGCACCGATCGAAACGCGCGATAAGCCTTCCCACAGCGCCAGCCGGGATGGGAAGCCAGCTAGCAGAGGAAAGGCGCTGGTGGAGAGCGTGGCAATGATGATACCTGCGCCCGCCAGGGGCATCACCCGCAGGATGCCGCGCGCCGCGCCGAAACGCATGGTCTCCACGCTTTGCTTGATCACGGTCAAGGATAGCGACCACACTGCCAGCCCCAGGGCGCGTGCCGGGATGAGCAGGAACAAGATGGGGATACCCAGCCTGAAGTCCAGGCTCAGTGCGAGCAGGGAAAAGCCGGTTTCGGCGATCGAGCCATACGCCATGATCCGCCCGAGGTGACGCTGGAACGCGGCAAACGCGCCGCCTGTCACAACCATCAAGAGACCGACAGAGCGGAGGGCGAGTGCCAGGTCCGGGGAGGAACGCAGCCATGAATAGCGATCCAAAAAACCTGCGCCAAAGATGACCGTTATCGTCGGAAGAATCCACAATAGAAAACCGACCACGTAAGGGGAATTTTCCTCAACCAGCAAAGGGATCCAGCTGTAGAGTGGAAAGATCGCCAGCAGGAAAGCAAACCCCATGCCGAGCATAGCGGCGGATTGGGCGGTCAATCCCACGTCGCCGGGGCTGGCTTCCACGCCTGCCAGCAGCCAGCCTGCCAGCAGAATAAACGGCATGGCGAGCGTTTGATAGATGAGGAATCGCACGACCCCTCTGCCGGGTGGTCTGTAGATCGAGGTGAGCATGGGGATGGCGAGAAGGATCGCCATTTCGATGAAAAGCGCGGCATACAGGAACGGCTCGACCGCGATGGATGCGACCATCAGAGCAATGATCATGAAGCCCAATGGAACGATGCGCGTTGCCGTTTTGGCTGCCTCCGCGCCGAAGAACCAGAGGGCGGCCGCACCATAGATCAGTGCCAGAAGTGAGCCTTCCGTCGGCGGGATGACAAGCGAGCGCCCGAGCACGATCAAGGCTGAGTCAATTCGGAGTGACAAGGGACCCACCCGCAATGCGACCTCGGTGGGAACGAACTGCGCGATGAGCGCCAGGGCGATTGCCACCGAACCGCCAAAGAGACTCAAAGCGCGCTGATTATTGATAAACAATAGCAAAATGCCAAGGGCAATTGGGACGATGATCCAAAGGGTTGGTGCGTTCAGGTTCATGTGGATTCTGTGGTCTCACGCGGATTTTCCGCGATCAACAAATAGGAGCCGACCAGCGCCAGCCCGAGA
>JAICQC010000286.1 GCA_025938055.1 Anaerolineales bacterium
AATGGGCGACGGGCGCTCAGGTGCAAGAGGTCCAAGACAGCCGCCATACATGGCTGCATAACTTGAGGTTAAGAGCACCGGAAAAGCAGCCTGGGTCCAGGAGCCGCCCGAGATCGCCTGATCGAATCGAATACCGGAATTGGCTAGTCGATCTATATTGGGAGTTAGGTGAGCGTTATGCCCATAACAGCCGAGTCGATCGGCGCGTAAAGTGTCAATTGTCAGGAGAATTACATTAGGTTTGTTCATCGCTCAATATTGCCAAAATGGTTGTGAGTTCATTATATCTAGACCTGAATCAGAAACAAAAGTAACACTCGAGATAGTCCAATTCCCAAAGGTATTGCCGACCCGGGCTGTGCTCATTAGCCAGTTACTGGTTATTTCCAGAGATGTCTACAATCGGGGACCCAGCTGGAGCATTTCCTACTAGGCTGAGATATATCTCTTCAAGTCGGCTGGTGTACTGTTCCCAGGAGTATTGTTTGACGGCCTGCTCACGGGCGTTTTGACCCAGGCGGCTACGCTCCTCTGGATCATTGATCAATTTCAGCGTGGACTCGGCAAACTTGTTGATATCCCCTGCATCAACAAGTAACCCGTTATATCCATCGCGGATCACTTCTGCAGCCTCGTTAAGCGCCGTGGCTACGATCGCCTTCCCCGCCGCCATATATTCAAATAACTTGAGAGGTGCTCCAGTGCCACCAATGCCGGCTGTAATCGGGGCAGAAGGGACGACCGCCACATCAGCGATGGATAACATCTCTGGCACTTGAGAATGGGCAATAGCTCCTGTCATAATCACAGCGTGGCTCATTCCGGCTTTCGTGATCATATCTTTAACCGATGAACGAGTTTGCCCATCGCCCACCAGGACCAGCTTGGCATCCGGACGCTGTTGCAGTATCAGGGCGAAACTTTCCAGCAGCAGGCTAAGGTCATGCCAGGGATAGAACCCTCCCACCCACATCACGACAGGCTCGGTAGTTAAACCTAAGCTTTTCCTGACAGTCTCGGAGTTATAGTTCGGCTTGAAAGCTTCTATATCTGCTGCACATGGCAGGACGGTTAGTTTGCTCTCATCGACATTCCATTTGGTTTTCAAGTGCTCCTTGAGGCGCGGAGATATACAGATGATCTGCGCGGCGGTTTCAAAGCACAGTCGAGTCGCCCAAATTGCAAAGAGACGGCGCAGGCCTCGCTCTTGAATACCTTTAAACTTGCGTTGCTCCAGCAGGTCTGCATTGACCTCAAGCACAAAAGGAATTCCAAGCTTTCTGCTCGCCCATGCTCCACCGAGGGACAACAAGTTGAATCGTTCATGAATGAGATCATAGCCCTTCAAGTTGATAGTACCAGCCTCTGCCATGCGGTAGCTGTCGAACAGTGCCAGATAAGGGAACTGCAATATGTTTTGTAGGCGACGGATGACACTCTCGAACCCCTTGAATACAGCAGTTCCACTCCATCCTATCTGACCATAGTGGCTTGCAGTTCGTTTATCGCTTTTGAATACCCGGAGATCTTCCGTGCACAGAACTTGTCTTTCCTGCAAGGCAAGGAGTGACACCTTATGACCAGCCCGCTGCAAACCTCGCATGGTGTGATAAATGTGAATCTGCGCAGCGTGAGGCTCATAAAATCTGATGCCTCCCTCTTGATAGGAGTGGGCGATATTCAATCGAGGTGCGGGAACATAGGGTGACAATGACGAGAGTTTGCCAGAGGTTAGTTGCTCGGTCCGACCCAACCCGAGGACATCGCGCCTGGGTCGCTCTCCGCACACAGAACACCGTTGCAGAAATAGAGATCTCGCTCTGGTAGATTTCCGGCTGAGAAAGTGGCCTTTTCACCCGACACCAAAGAAATCTGGGAAAGATAGCGTCCGGCAAACGCCTGAAAGAGCTTGATTGGGTGGCAGTCCGTGCCAGGCGCCGTACAAGACAGATTGAGATCGCCAAAGCGAGTCACATAGCCGTCTGCGGTGATCCGGCCAACTCTTGGATCAGTATCGAATCCGGCCAAGTTATCCCACTCGACTGGGATTTCACCCATCACCTCATGGACTCGTGTGGTCGTGTTGTTGTAAGGGCAACCCGGCATCGGGCTATAAGTAGCGCCCCTATCCGCCGAGCATAGCCAGGCAAAGGTAAACGGGTGGGTCTGGTCGCTGTCATCGAGTATTTGATAATTGTCCCGCACCCGAAACAGCAAGGCAAAGAGATGCGATCCTGAGTCTGTCAACTTGCCAGGGTTCGAAATCCATGTGGAAGAGGCATCGTTTTTCCGGCTCAAGAAAGCTTCAATGGAAGGAAATTTATTGCAAGATGCTGTGCTCCCAAAGCAAGTCACGCTAAAGTAAGGCGCAAGGTTGGGCTCGTAAGCCGGGTCAGGGGCGTCGGGATAGGGCAGGACTCCGCCCTGATATGGGGACACGCGTTGGCCGTAGTCCTGCAACTGGTTGACGAACATGTAACCAAAATCGGTTGGGTTACCCGGCTGACATTGGCGCAACAACCCAACCGCGCTATGTGTGCGTGACTCGAACTCGATGGAATAATCCCCAAAGGCGTGGTATTGGATGACCATGGCATCCACGCCGGTTGGGTAGCCCTCACCGCCAATACAACCGACCGAGTGAGAAAGGGTCACATCCCACTTGAAGCCTCCGTGCTTATGCGTGTTTTCCATCGGCGATGAGGGATTGGTATGTCCGAGTCCCACGCCGCCGATCAACTCACGCAAATCGAAGCCGGGGAAGGTAGTAACTACCTCTGGCGTAAAAGGATCCTGACCATGCTCGTGGTCGTAGTGGCAGCCGCGAGTGCTGTCCCAGAGTGTATGAAACAAGCTGTTGTCATGCGCTTCTCCAGAGTCTGGGCAGAGCGGCGCGTCCGGCGTGGGAGCAATCAACCCGCCAGGCGTTGATACAACCTGCGGCTCCAAGGGCGAGGTCACAACCGCTTTAGGCGTGACTTGTTCCTCTTTCCCCGCTTCCTGAGTCACCAGCACTGTCACCTCTACCGGAACCTCGCGGGTCACCTCTGTGATAGTGATCGTACGCGGCTGGCATGCCCACAGAGCCAGCGCGGTTGCCACCATCATCCATCTCACTCGTCTCATATTGTCGTCCTCCGCGCCTCAAGCAAAAGGCTTTTATTTTTCAATCAACCCCTCAGCATCAATAAACTCGGCGAAGAGCCTGGCTTTTACAAGGGCACCCGCCTCATTGATATGTCGTCCATCGGCCCAATAGATTGCTTCCTGCGGCATGACGCTGGCAAAATGGAACAGAGGAATGTCATGACTCATTGCCACCTCTTTCACAACTTCATTATTTTCCCGAAATGCTTGCTGGTAATAGCCTTGGGAAGCGTAATCATTGAGGTAGGGAGAATGAGCCCAGGTCGAAAACAGAATTTGCACATCATGTTCTTTGGCAATCGCAATCATGTTTTCCAAATTTCTGCGGAAGTATATCGGAGGATTCTTTTTTAGGATTTCCGCGGGATCCAAATCGTTTTCGATCAGGCGAGATTCAAACGGCCAGCTCACATACGTGGGCGCACTCACGAAATCGTCAACGGACACCTGGCGTGTGAAGTTCATCGCCCGGCTCAGGATCCTTAACATTGCGCTGCGTTCCCACAGTGCTACGTGGGGAGGCTGCCACGCCTGACGTCTGCCCGAATCGTCTCCTCGATAGGCGGCGGGTTGAACCAAACGCGCGTGAACATCGTTCGTGCCTTCATAGATGATGACCAGATCCGGATCCAGATCCAACACTCGAAATTCGAGATTGACCAAGATTTCCCAGGAATTGTAACCAGGAACTCCGGCGTTGATGACCTGGACATTTGTGTAACCATACTCTTCATTGAGCAGTTTTTCGAGTTGGGCTGTGAAAG
The DNA here is from genome assembly GCA_025938055.1 of Anaerolineales bacterium. Next base: position 3,912 of record JAICQC010000286.1, read on the forward strand.
TTTCGCTGTTATCCTTGATACTGACATCATAAGTTGAAGAACCGCCCAGTGCCACAATACGATATACACCATCTGGTTTTTCCAAAGGAAATTCATCATTGCGATAGCCCAATGAATTATGAGATGTCAATCCCTTCTGAAAATTCGGAGTGGGAGAATAAGCGAGATAGGGATGAGGAGTCCACGCATATTCCCCGGCTTCGAGACTGGTAAACAATACGAAACGATCGTATTGATCGGGCGTGGCCAGAAAGTTTAGCCACACCCTGGCCATGATCTCGAGCAACAAGAACGTCAGGAACGTGCTGAACAATACTAAGCCAACCTCGCTCTTTTTTGGCAGCCTGATCGCTGGTTGTCGGCTGAGTAGAAATGTTCCCGCCGCAACTGCCAGAAGCTGAAAGACAAAGATCAAGGTCCGATACAGGGGCAACTCTATGTGTCCGTCGGATACTAACGTTAGTTCAATAAGCCACTTCAGCAAACCCCCGACAGCTATCAAAATAATGCCTATGTAAAATGGCTCTTTGCGATGTATTTTTAGTCGATTCATAACCCTGAAACCCTGACTCGGACTCCGCTACTTGTCGGCTGGCAGCGTCCAGCGATGTGAGATGCTGACACTGAACTTTCCATCCGGTTGGGCCGGACGGCCGCGCACATGACCTTCTGCAACTTCGAATACCGCCGCGGCTTCAATGAAATCCTGAAGTCGATTGTCACCGATAATTGCCACATCGACACGATAACGACCCGGCAAAAGCAACAGCTCTTCCAACTCGCAGACAAACTTCATACCATTCTTGGGATCGCTTGAGTCTTCTGGCCCACGTACCCGGCTCTGGAAGCTTGTTATAGGCTGACCAATAGTATCGTAGATATTGAAATTGCAAGCCATCCCCGGAACGAGCGTATCAACCTGAAAGACAAAGCGCGCCGGGTGTCCCGTTTTCAAGATGGCTGACGATCCATTGTGATTGTTCATTACCTCTGCGCTGACGAGTCTAACTTTTCCCTGGCCTTTCCGGTCTGTGCGCTGGGAGAGATCGGGCACCCTCAACTGCTCAAGGGTTTGCAGGTAAGCATCGACCGCTTCGGTAATGGTCCCATCCGTGTGAACACCACCTTGTTGGATGAAGATGCCACGCTCGCAAAGCTGCTGCAACAAGCCCATGTTATGGCTGACAAACACCACGGTGCGTCCTTCCTGAGCCACGTCGTCCATCTTGCCCAGGCATTTCCGTTGAAAGGCCATGTCGCCTACAGCCAACACCTCATCTACAAGCAGAATCTCTGGCTCCAGGTGAGCTGCCACGGAAAAGGCCAGGCGCACATACATACCGCTTGAATAATGCTTGACCGGTGTATGGAGAAATTTGTCAATTTCTGCAAATGCTACGATCTCATCCAGTTTGCGCTCGATCTCAGCCTTTTTCATGCCGAGAATAGCCCCGTATAGTGAAATATTCTCGCGCCCGGTCAGTTCCGGGTGAAATCCAGTGCCCACCTCCAACAGTGAGCCAATCCGTCCGTAGAGATCGGCATATCCTTCCGATGGTTCTGTGATGCCAGATAGGATCTTGAGGAGCGTGCTCTTGCCCGCGCCGTTGCGACCGATAATGCCCACCACCTCACCCGTCTTAATCTGGAAGGATATATCCTTGATAGCCCAGATGGTTTCATCAAGCTCGGCTGCCCCACCAGCCTGGCCGCGCAGCAACTTGCCTGCCCTACGAAAGGGAGTAAGGGCCATATCAGCCAACTGATCTGTCAACCTGTGGTACGTCTTCTGAGGGCCGCCAATGTGGTACTCTTTGCCGAGACCGGCGACCTCAATCGCTATTTTGCTCATTGGCGTCACCTATAGCACATCCGCAAAACTCTGTTCCATACGCCGGAAGTAAAAGGCGCCACTAATGAACAGAACCAGCGCGACCACAGCCGAGACAACCGTCATGGGTCCCGGCGCGGTATCAGTGCCTAACAAGGCCCAACGGAACCCCTCGACCACTCCAGCCATCGGATTCAGCCCGTACAATGTTCGCCAGGGTTCTGAGAGCAAGCTGCTGGGATAGGCAATCGGAGTGATAAATAGC
>JAICQC010000249.1 GCA_025938055.1 Anaerolineales bacterium
GCTACCTAGATCGCGCTGTGTACATCAGCAACGACCACGACGTGCTTGCCGAAGCCTGGTTCTGGATGAGCCAGGTGATGGATAACCCTGCGGAGAAACGCAAGGCGCTGGAAAACTGCCTTGCCCATGACCTGCGGCACGCCCGGGCGCGCCGCGCCCACGCCATCCTGGATGGCAAACTCAAAGCCGATGAAATTATCGACCCCGATCGCCTGCCGCTGGCACCTGAAGGTTTGCGCGCCGCGGACGCCGAACGGTTTATGTGTCCCAAGTGCGGTGGGCGGATGAGTTTCGCACCCGATGGTCAATCGTTACTCTGTGAATATTGTTCGCGCAACCAGCACTTCAGCGCGCAGCCCGGCTCTGCTGAGGAAAAGGACTTCATCATCGCCATGGCAACCGCCCGCGGACATAGCAAGCCGCTCGACCAGCAGGTCTTCCACTGTGAAGGCTGCGGCTGCGAATTCATTCTGCCGCCGAATCAAATTTCCTCGACCTGTGTATATTGCGGCTCGCCGCATGTGGTCAATTGGGAATCGGAAGAGCAGTTGCTCGCACCGGACGGAATTATTCCACACGCGTTCGATCAGAAGCGCGCCATCAAAACTTTGATTGAGTGGGTGCAGTCGAACCAGATCAAACCCGAAAAGCAGGTGGACCCGCCGCGCGGCGTTTATCTCCCGTTATGGACGTTCGACCTCGGTGGCGGCATCGATTATGTCGGCGAGGCTGTGGCGGATGACAGCGAAATCCAGTTTGGTAGCGGGCAGGCGAGAAGGATTCGCGTGAACGATTGCTACCCTGTCCAGGTGAATGACCTGCCCATCCCTGCTTCCCGAAAGCTGTCTGCCGTTTTCCTGAAGCTGATTCCCACCTTTGAGTTGAGAGGCGTCAGACCGTACGACCCGCGTTATCTCGCCAACTGGCCCGCCGAGGTGTACGACATCCCCATGGCAGAAGCGTCACTGGATGCGCGTGCGCAGACCTGGTCACACTACAAACGCGATCTGCCAAACCTGCTTACCCCTATCGGCATTATTTCCACCTCTTCGGCAAAAATGACGGTTGAATCTTTCCGCCTCAATCTGCTGCCGGTCTGGGTAACCGCGATTCGTTTCGGCGGGCGCGAACACATCGTACTCATCAACGGACAGAATGGAAACGTGGCGAGTGATTTGCCGGAGAAGACAGAGAAACCAGGTGGGTTAATGGAATATCTGGCTGACTTGCTGGATTAATGGAAATGGAATTCAGAAGCCGAAAAGCAAGCTGAAACAATAAAGAAAAAACCTGAAATGGTGGTTGGGTTATTTATGCCTCGACCACCATTTTTCTTTCGTCTTTCTACTTTCCACTTTATACGCCTATTTCCTTGTCATCCTGTTTCCCTGTATACTTATCCTATGTCCTCCACCCTTCCCATCCTGCGCGCCCGCCGCGAGCGGAGACTTGCCCGTCAACGCGCGGGTGAGTCTCGCAGGCGCAGCGGTTTATTGACGGTGGGGATCATCCTCTCTCTTCTGATCGCCGCGTGCATACTCACTTCCGCGGTTTCGTATGTCAACCTGACGAGCGACCTTCCATCAGTGGAGTTTCTCCCAGCCCTGCTCAACCCGCCTGACGGGCTCCTCCTTCAGCCCACGCGCATCTATGACCGCACGCGCCAGAATGTGCTGTTTACGTTTGCACCGGATGACTCGCCGCGCCGCTACATTCCGCTCAGCGAGACGAACCCCCAGCATTTGCCCGAGTCGCTAAGCGACGCGGTCATTGCGATCACCGATCCAAGCTTCCGGGAACACCCTGGCTATACCCTCAACACAGTTACCAACTACGAAATACATCCAACGATTGCACAGCGGCTAGTCTCTGACTTGCTTCTCTTCAATGAATCTCCGTCCCTGCAGCGCGCTCTGCGGGAACGCATCCTTGCGGCGCAGGTGACAGCGCGCTACGGGCGTACGCAGGTGCTCGAGTGGTATCTCAATTCAGCGCACTTCGGGCGCTACGCGTTTGGCGCGGAAGGCGCAGCGCAGCTTTACTTTGGAAAGTCTGCCGCCGAACTTTCTCCGGCTGAGTCTGCGATCCTTGCTGCGGTGAGCAATTCGCCGAGTCTGAATCCCTACGACGCGCCGCAGACCGCGCTGGAACGCGGGCGTGAGACTCTGGAATTAATGAACGCGCAGGGATTTTTGTCCAACGAGGCACTTGAGAATGCGCTGGGTGAATCGCCGCGATTCCAGGCGCCACCCCCGTTCGAACTTCAATTTGCCTCCGCGTTTACCAATCTGGTGCTCAGCCAACTCGACTCCCAGTTCCCGCGCGCTCGTATCGAACGCGGCGGGCTCACGATCATCTCCACGCTGGATTACGAACTGCAAACGGGAGCCTCGTGTGTCACTGCGTTTTACGCGGCGCGGCTGGCAGGCTTGCCCGAGCCCACTATTGAATGCGAGGCTCTACAATTCCTCCCTGCCTTGCCGCCGGAAATCCAGGTGGATAATTCCTCCGCCAGCGCGCTGATCACAGACCCGCAGACAGGGCAGATCCTGGCGGTGGTCGGAGAAACGTTCCAGGCGCAGGAAACGCCGCTGATCGCGGCACACAGGCCCGGGTCCGCGCTCGACGCGTTCGTCTATCTGACGGCGTTCACCCGCGGCTTGAGTCCCGGGTCACTGATCTGGGACATCCCCGGCAAGACCAACGTCCGTAACTTTGACAATGAATATCATGGACCCATCCGCTTACGGGTAGCGCTGGCAAATGATTATCAGGCTCCCGCGGCGCAGTTGCTGGCGCAGATGGGTGTGGAAAATGTCAGTCGAATTGCCGGGTCGTTTGGCGTATCGCGCGATGAGGACTTATCCCTGCTGGATGCCGCGGGCGCGTATGGCGTGTTCGCGCAGGAGGGTGTTTACTTTGGACAGGAGTTTGCTGGCGGTGAGTTTCAGCCTGTGACGATTCTAAAAGTGGAAGGCAACGACGGAAATGTGTGGCTCGACTGGGCAACTCCCCAGGTGAAACCGGTCCTGACACCGGGACTGGCATATCTTATGAACCATGCCCTCAGTGACGAGCCCTCGCGCTGGCGCTCGCTGGGTCAGCCGAATGTAACGGAGATCGGCAGACCAGCCGGTGTGAAGCTGGGACAAACCGACGACGATCTTGACACGTGGGTGATCGGCTATTCACCATCGCGCGTGGTCGTCGTGTGGACGGGCGCGCGCACAGAAAGCGATCTGTCTCCACAGGTGCCTGCGGTCCTGTGGCACGCGTTGATGCAATTGACTTCACAGAACCTGCCGCGCGAAGGCTGGGCTGCGCCTGCAGATGTCTCGGTGATCAACGTCTGCGACCCCTCCGGGATGCTGCCGACCGCCAATTGCCCGAACCTGGTGAGTGAGGTATTCCTGAACGGCAATGAACCTATCCAGCCGGACAATATGTATCGCAGATATGCGGTCAACCGGGAGACCGGCTTGCTTGCGACCGTGTTCACACTGCCGCAGTTGATCGAGGACCGTGTCTATCTCGTCGTGCCGCCCGAGGCGCGTTCCTGGGCCGAAGGCGCGGGGTTGGAGATTCCCCCGGCAGACTACGACGTGATCCAGCCACCACCAGCCAACCCGGACGTCAATATCACAGCTCCCGAGTTGTTCACGGAGGTCAATGGAGAAGTGAATATTCGCGGGACGGCTGCTGGGGAGGATTTCATCTCGTACCGGGTACTGGTGGGACAGGGCCTGAATCCGCAGGAATGGATTCAACTTGCAGAGGGCAACGAACCTGTAACGGAAGGTCTATTGGCAGAATGGGATACCAGTGGTTTAAGTGGGTTATATGCCGTGCAGCTACAGGTAGTGAAGAGTGATCAGAGAGTGGAGACCGCGATCCTTCAGGTGACGGTTAGCCAGTAGCTTTTAGCGATTGGCGAATAGCTACTGGCATTTACGTGGCTTAAGTTACGTTCGTTGAGGTCAACATGAAGGATTTTCGTTCATTGAAAGTCTGGGAAAGAGCTCATACACTCACATTGATAAAGGAGACATCATGAATACCGAACTGTTGCTGGTTGTTGGAATCATTGCCTTTGTTTTGTTCATTCTGAATATTGTGTTTCTGGGCATTATCTTTTTTATGCGCAGGCGGATGGCTGCTGTCAGCCAGTGGCCATCGACAATGGGATCGGTGAGCGCTTCCTATCTGGAGCGGCGCTCGTCAAGCGAGAGTGGATACACAAACTATCCGGTCGTACAGTATTCCTATCAGATAGGCGGGCAGGCATATCAAGGTCTGAAAATCGCACCCGGGCCCGAGGTCGGCGGCACAGGCGCTGGGAAGGTCGTGGCGCGCTATCCTGCCGGTGCGCAGGTGATGGTATTCTACAACCCGCAAAACCCATCCGATGCAGTGCTGGAGAGAAAGGCGCCTGCGCAGTGGCTTATGTGGCTCATATTAATCGTTTTCGATTTGGCGTTGTGTGGGGCCATTCCAATTATCGTATGGTCGATGAATCAATAAGCTCTATTCAGGGAGCCGCGCCCTGCGTTGTTCCAGCAGTTTTTGGATCCTGGCGTATTTCTGGCGAGTCAGCGGGAACAGCCATGCCAGGAGGATCGTGCCACACAAGATCGCCGCGCCAAACGGGGAGACGAGCAGGCGTATCATTTGCAGGGCGGTATCGGTTTGCATGAACTGCAGCGCCCCCGCGGGTGGCGATGTATAGCCTGACCAGCCCAGCAGCTGCAGCGTGATAAAGATGACCAGTGCACCGGTCACTTTGCGGATAAGGGTGCGGATGCCGTAAAAGATGCCCTCCTGCCTGCGACGCGTGCGCAACTCGTCCCATTCGATCACATCCGCGAACATCGAGTCGGGCAGGGTATACGCGGCGGAGACGCCGACCCCGGCGAGCGCAGCGAGGATCAGCAGATAACTGGTGTCCTCTGGCTGGATGGTGAATACCAGCAACTGGATCGTTACCCAGAAGATCATACCCAGCATATAGGCATCGCGTTTATTGCGTCGCTTTGCGAGCCACAACCAGAACGGGATGAATAGAATACAGACCGACATAAGAATGCCGAAGAAAGCCGATTCGTATGCCAGTTCATAGCCCAGAATATTGATGGATGCAAGCAGATCCCCCTGTGCAACCCAGTACAACAGGAAATAGGGGAAGGTCACCGCGACCATATCGACGGCGGACCAGTTCAGCATGTGGATTCCCACCGCATACCGGAAAGGGATATTTTGCCATGCTGCTTTAAGCGTTTCACGGAAAGGAAGCGATTCGGTCTCCTCAGGTCTGGACTTCTCGCGCACAAAAAGCCCGATCAGGAACAGCGGGATCGCCCCGATGCCGCCGAAGATCGCGCCGACGAGCATAAATCCCTGCTGCTGGGAACCACCGGAGGCAAGGACCATATCGACGATAGCCGGTGCCGCAAGCACAACAGATAATGCTCCTGCCAATTGGAAGAAGGACCGGAAGCTTGTTAGCGTGGTGCGCTCATCATAATCGGGGGTAAGCTCCGGCGTCAAAGAAAGGAACGGTACACCGACCAGGGTTTGCAAGGTGTCCGCGAGCATGAAAGAGAGGGTTATGTAGGTCAACAGTGCCGCCTGGCTTTCCCAGTTGGGGGCAGACCAGAGCATGATAAAGCTGAATCCAAACGGAATGGCAAACCACAAGAGAAAGGGTCGCCGTCGTCCCAGCCGTGTACGCAAACGGTCGCTGAGGATGCCAATAATGGGGTCGTTAATCGCGTCCCAGATGATGCCTGCCAGCGCCCCGAAGGAAGCGAGCCGCGGCTCGAGCCCAACCACATCAGTGAGATAGATGGCATAAAAGATGGAGCGCATCATCCCCATACTTGAGATACCCCAGTCTCCCGAGCCATAGAGCAGTTTCATCCACAACGAGAGGCGATTCTTTGATCTATCCATGCCGAAAAGATGCGCAAGTGTAGCACAGAGCTGGAATGGCACGCCCAAAAAGCTTACAAAGTTGAAACGTGGCGCGTTGCTGTTTTGTAGGTTAATCGTATGGCAAATATCCATGCAACTCTGACGAGCTTTGATAAAATCCCGCACGGCAATCTGTTCAAAGCGCAGGACCACAAAACGGAAGCCTGACTTAAGACAGTCTGCCAAAAATCACAACATACAGTTTTCGGGCTGATTTGAACATTTTCGACCTGCTGAAATTTCAATGACGCTCAACGATGCCCACCATACCATGACCCGAACTGCCCTCCAACTCAACCTATTTCTATTTGCCCTTGCTGCTTTTTTCCTGAACCCACGTTCCACTCAGGCAATTGGTTACGCGGCTGGTACGCCATTCAATTCCGCAGACTTTAGTACATCGGTCCAGAACGATGAAGTGGATGTGCTGCGCGGCGTGTACGTGCCGAATGTGATGGAGCTGCCTGTCATCCAGCAGCCTCCCGATGATCCTTATTACGTTTCCAGTCGGAACGGGGAAGCTACCCAGTTCTCGATGGCATCTCACTACGGAAACATAGGTTTGCTTGCCCACAATACGCTCTCTGGAAAACAATTTTCACAACTGGAAATTGGTCAGGAAATCCGTCTTGTGTATGGGGATGGAAGAGTCGAGTACTTTGTCGTCCAGCAGATTCTGCGCTTCCAGGCTTTGGAGCCAGACAGTGTTTCAAGTGTATTCCGAAACCTGGACAGGGACGAAACGCTGTCGGCTGGCGAGCTGTTCAGCCGTGCGTATGCCGGTGAGCGCCACCTGGTTTTCCAGACCTGCATCGAGGCAAATGGAAACGTGAGTTGGGGGCGTTTATTTGTGATTGCCCTTCCAAAGGGCTAGGTATGACGTTTCAGCCTTGTAAGCTGATATTACTAAAATGCAAAGTGAAAATCAGCTTTCTGTCGTTATAATATAGTCAATTAATATCCGAAATAGCAAACCCGCCGAAAGACGGGGACGCAAAGCCATGGGTCTACCACCACACTACGTGTGGTTAGGACAGCCTGGTTGCTGAAGATGA